>JABSSR010000437.1 GCA_013213965.1 Verrucomicrobiales bacterium
GGCAGAAATAATAACGAGCCTCTTCCTGCCAATATGGTCGGCGAGAGCACCTGAGGGGACTTCGAGCAGGATGATGGTTATGGCCCAGATCAGATTAAGCGTAGCGAACTCAGAAATGGTCAGCCCAAAATCTAGGAACATCACCAGATAAATGGGGTAATAAAACCGACAATTAAAAAAGACCCGGAAAAGGGCAAAGAGCTTAGTATTATTATTCAGTTCGTTCATTTCCAGGAAAGTTCATGTTCTGCCTCAGAATTATGGCGACCAAGTGAAAAAAATAATTAAAATGAAAGAATTAGTTGAATTTGTTCATGTGAACAGTATAGTGTTCACATGAACAAATCAGTTATTAGGTATAGATTTCCTCCCCAAAATACTCCTATAATTAAAAGATTAAGCCTTGAAATATGGGATTTTTTGGGACGTAGGTTGCATTCTAGGTTAGGGCCCCCATTGCCAGTTAGGGTAGAACAGCAGGAGTTTCGATTCTGAGTTTTGGCTGCCAGAGGCAATTATAACAATTTTCAGTGAATTTAACTGGAATTTTAAATAGTCAGCAACAAATTAACGTTCCCTTTGCGATAACACAGATTATCAAAATTTGAGCGTTACATTTTTGGCCAAATTCGTCTATGTTGTCGTTCTTTGATCCCCATGCCTCAATTCACATCTCAATTAAAATATTCTCCAATTAATTTTGGAGGTTTGAGTTCATATGTCATGAAGGTCGCATGCATCGCCTTGGTGCTATTCTTTTCAGCATTACTCTTTGCTGATGATGCAAAGAAAGAGCCAACTCTAGCAGAAAAGGTCGAGGGTGAAATTGCCAGAAGGCAGGCACAGATGATTGAGGCTGAAAAAATGATTGCTGTCGGGGATCAATTCCTAACTGAAGGTAATTATAAGGAAGCGATATCTAAATTTGCTCAGGCATACAATGGAATGAATCCTTCACCAACATCTGATGATGTTCGTGATCAGGCTCGGCAAAAATATGTGGGTGCATCTGTGCTCCGGGCCAAAGAACTAATTGATGATGCTGAATTTTTTGCTGCAGAAGAATTGATAGATCAGGTCCTTCAGCCAAGCGTTGCTCCAAACTATGGGCCTGCCGTTATTTTAAAGAAGAGGTTACAAAACCCGGAATGGTATAATCAGGCACGGAGTCCAGAGCATCTAGCGAATGTAAAGAAAGTGAACCGACTACTTAAGTTGGCGAACGGGGCAACGAAGCTAGGTGATTTGGACAAAGCATCAAAATATTATGCTGATGTTTTACGAGTAGATAAAACAAATACTGCGGCCAGGAGGGGAATGGCCGAAGTCGAACAAAAGATTGTCAATTACCATAAGTCATCAAGAGATCATACGCGGAAAAAACTTTTGAACGAAATAGATTCTGCTTGGGAGACTAAGGTAGACCTTTCATCTTCTTTTGGCATTGTGGGAGGGAACGTTTCAGGGGCTCAGGACGGTCAATCCATTGACAGAAAACTTTCATCAATTGTCATTGATTCCATTAATTTTGAAGATGAGATGCTAGAGGATGTGGTTAGCTATCTGACCGTCAAATCCAAACAACTTGATCCGTTAGGAGGTGGAATTAATTTTGTTCTTCAATTGGATCCGTCAGATCTCGTTGCTCTGAATGCAAGGGTTAACTTAACACTGAGAAATATTCCGATCGGCGAGGTTCTTAATCAGGTAACAAATGACACTGGAACGAAGTATAAATTAGACACTTACGCAGTGCAGATAGTATCAAGGATTTCAGCAAATAATCAGCTCGTTACTAAAACGTTCAGAGTGCCACCCGATTTTCTAAGCACAGCGTCAATTGGTGATGAGGGTGATGATGGAGGAGATCCGTTTTCAGTAGAAGGAAATAATCAGGGCGGTCTTAGACTGAAAAGGTTAGGTGCAAAAGAGTTTCTGATGAAGCAGGGAATTACTTTCCCGGAAGGGGCGAGTGCAATTTTCGTACCAGGTTCAAGCTCGCTAGTCGTAAGAAATACCATTGCAAACATGGAGCTCATTGAAACATTTATAGACAGTTCCTTTAGTGATGTTCCTAAACAGGTTGAAATTCATGTTACGATGGTGGACGTGAGTCAGAAAGAACTCAATGAGTTAGGCTTTGACTGGTTGTTGGGACATTTTAACGTTCAAGGATCACAGAGAATTTTTGCAGGGGGAGGTACTGTAGGGAACTCGCCAGCTACTGGAAGTGAGGCGGCAAGTTTTTCGGAGTACACATTCATTCCTCCTTGGACTAATGTTCCGTTAGGGGACAATCCTATTACGAGTGGTTTACGTACGGGCGGTCAATGGCGTGAAGGCGATACGTTGAATAATATTTTATTGGGTGGGGGTGCTGATGTTGCAGCAGCGCCTACAACGTTGAAGAGTCCAGCAATTTTTGGGGTCGGAGGTGCATTTAGTGATCCGCAATTTCAAACTGTGATTAGAGGATTGGCTCAGGCCAAAGGAGCAGATATGATCACACGGCCAAGCATCGTTACCAGATCAGGGCAAAGGGCATCAGTCGATATCACAAGAGATTTTCCGTATCCGACTGAGTATGATCCACCAGAAATTCCACAGGATGGAGGCGCTTTTGGTGGATTTGGTGTTGGTGATGGAGCACCTCCAAGTTTCCCTGTGACACCTGCTCATCCGACCAGTTTCGAAATAAGGAATGTCGGTACTCACTTGGAGGTGGAGCCGATCGTTGGCGCAGATAACTATACAATTGAGTTGAACCTTGCCCCTGAATTTAACCAGTTTGAAGGATTCATTAATTATGGCACGCCGATAATGACGACAGGCACTAATTTACTGGGTGAATTTGAATCTATTCCACTATCTGATAACCGCGTATTACAGCCAGTTTTTAGAACTCTAAGAGCGAATACCAGCGTAGTTGTATGGGACGGAGCGACTGTCGTTTTCGGAGGTTTGGTTGAAGACCGGGCCTCAGCGGTTCAGGATAAGGTCCCGTTCTTTGGTGATATACCATTTATTGGAAGGCTTTTTAAATCAAAGGGCAGTGACAGGCTCAAGCGGGCTATACTGTTCTTTGTGAAGGTGAATATCATTGATCCTTCGGGTAAGAGAATTAATAGTAATTAGTTAGTGTTTTGACAATCTGTTATATTAATTGATTGAAAAGCATTGAAAGTGAATACCCTAGAGAGCATGGTA
>JABSSR010000438.1 GCA_013213965.1 Verrucomicrobiales bacterium
AGCAATGCGACTCTTGGAATTGAGATATCTGAGAGTCAGATGCATAAGGATATTTTTTTTCCTGTGAAGAGGCGGATTTGTATTTCAAATGGGCTTGATGTGCCAGTAGTTGAACAAAAATCCAATGAGCAAGAGAATGATAAGAAAAGAATCCTGTTCATTGCAGGATTACGAAGCAGTAAGGGCGTAATGGATATTATAGGAACAGCTGAAAAGTTGAGGGAATTAGGTGCAGATTTTGTGTTTGATGTTGCCGGCGCATGGCAGGAGGAAGATACACGTAGAGATTTTGAGACAGAGTTATCAAGTTTGAATCTTAATGACCATGTTATTCTACATGGACGCGTTACTGGTGAAGAAAAATGGGAACTTTATAGACAAGCCTATGCCTTTTTCTTCCCATCATTTTATGAATCTGAAAATTTTCCATTAGTCCTTATTGAGGCTATGGCTTTCGGTCTTCCAATAGTTGCAACTAACTGGAGAGGTATTCCAGAATTAGTAGTTGAGGATAAGACTGGTAAACTCTGCGATGTGGGATCATGTGATCAATTTTCTTCTGCTCTTAATGAATTACTTAATAATGAGAATCGGCATAAGGAAATGGCCTCTTTGGCCCGGTCCCGTTATGAAAAAAGATACACTCATACCGCATTCATTTCCGCGATGAAGAATGCTTTCGAAAGTGTTACCAATGAACCCAAGGTGCAAACAGATGCTTAGAGTTTTTTCTTTTTGTACTATACTTACGGGCTATCTCTGGTTGGCCGTTTTTGGTACCGGAGTCAAACTTGTGTTTCAATGGCCTGGGCTCTTGCTGTTGAGTGTTGGCTTTCTCTTGCTCCCGTTTGCTTTTAGAGGAAGAACTGAATATGCATCTACTTCCTGTCATCTTTCAGTTTTGGTTTTGTTTATTTATATGGTTTTGCGGGCCATTAATTCTCCTGTTCATTATCTTGGCAGGCTGGACATCATTCTGATGTTAGTGCTATTTGGTGCTTATATCTTTTTCAGTGTTGCTCATACTGAACGCTATAGGTTCATTCTTATTTTTCTCTTTTTTGTGCTTGGATTGGCTAATGTATGCGTGGCTATTTATCAGCTAGAGTTTAAGAGTTTTCATATTCTACCAGGTCATGATCGAGTCGGTCTTGGCGGTCAACTTGAGCGACCGAGTGGATTCTATAATGCTAGTCCTCACTTTGCTGGATTTATACAAATAGTGGCAATCATGGCTGCATCGCTTGCTTTGTTTGCTAGAGGACGCGTTGTCCGCATTTCGTCGGCGATTTTCTTTGTGATTTCTCTTTTCGGCATTGCCATGAGTCAGAGTCGTGGCAGTTTTATTGTCCTGCCATTTGGGTTGGCAATATTGTTTGGGTTCTATCTGTTTTTTAATATTCGAATCATAAAAAGACAGTGGAGAATGAACGGCAAGATAGCTTTCATGATTCTTGGAATCATTTGTGTTTTGTTGATGGCGGGCACCTGGATGATTAAAGATTTTGGCAAGCGCGTCGACTCGGTAGATGATTTTTTTGCAGATTCGTCGCGTTCGAATTTTAGAGCAGGAGCCGTTGACCAATGGATGGAGTCACCAGTAGTTGGGACCGGATCACGAACGTTCCAACATAAGTATTTACAGTACCGTCCTAGCCACGCGCCTTTTCACCAGAGAGACCCTCGTTTTGTTCATAATGATTATTTACAACAGGGTGCGGAATATGGACTGATTGGGCTTTTTCTTGTTCTTCTAACAATATGGTTCCATTTTTTTTATGCGGTCCGACAGGTAAGAAATTATGCTGTGCTAAGTGGTGGTGCTGTTGATCAATCCGATCGGTTCAGATACGCACTTTTGGCTGGATCCATTGCAGTTGTTTCTGCGCATGTCGTTCATGCCTGTGTTGATTTTCATGTCAGACTCTTTGCAACTGGTATACCCATTGTTTTTTGCTTATCAATCATGGCTGGACCTAGGCCTGATATTCCTGGTCGCCTAAGACATATTCTTTCTTCGGTATCTTTGTGGATATCAGCATTTTGTGGCTTTTCAATACTGGCAATGGCTTGGATCATGGGGCCTGCATCTTGGTCCATTCAAAAGGCCAAGGATCAATTGAGGCAAAACGCTCCATCTTCTGCAATTTCTTTTTTACACGAGGCATCGGAAATGGATCCGGCAAACCCTGAGTCACTCAAAGAACTTGCAAAGATACGTTATGCGAAGAAAAACTCTGAAATTTCCGCGATCGTACGCATTGGTTATATCAGTAATGCGTTGGATGCTTTCCAAAAGGTGATCAGCATTAATGCTTTGGAATGGAAGGCAAATCTAGGTGCAGGAGGCTGTGAGATGTTCCTTGCATGGCATTCCAATCCTGCAGATAGCATGGGGCATTGGCAGAGGGCTCGATCACATTTTGAAAAGGCAATTGACATTGCTCCAACAAAGTATGAGCCGCGTGAAGAGTTTGCTCTCTATCAACTTGACTTGGCCCATTTTTTGGCAAGCAGAGGCCACTTGGAAGATGCATACGGGGAAGCCAAAGCAGCAGCAGAGAAATTCATAGAAGTTCCACAGTTTTTCGTTGAAGGTGCGCCTCAGGGCCATAGAGCAAATGATGGGCTCAGAAGTGCCAATAATCTGTTGATGCGTCTGGAGGAACCTCGGAATTAATAATTGATTTGTTTTAATGGGACTTAAAATGACTAGATATTCTTTTGAGCTCGTGTGATTAAGTAGAAAAATTGTTTATTAGTATAAGAAAGAGCATTGCCCGCATTTATGAAATATTGCGAGTAGTGATAGTTTCAGGAATCGCCGAATTGCGACACCTATTCACCCGGTACCGGCGTGGTCCTAGGCAAAATGTTTGGGATATTGATATTGTGTATTTGTGGAGTGATCCGAGTGATCCTGGTTGGGCAGCGAAGCGAGAGGAGGTCCTGCGTTCAGAACAAAGAGATGATTTCTGTTGCATTGAATTGCAGACCGTTGCTCCAAAAATGACACTTGATGAGTTGCTTTATTCTTTGCGGTCAGTGGATACTTATTTAAGCGGAGTCAGGTATGTTCATATTGTTGTTGATGGACAAGTCCCTGACTGGTTAGACGTGGATCACCCCAAAATACGTCTAATCCAAGCTGAAGATATAATTACTAACAAAGATCATTATCCGAATTATAATACCCAGGCGATCGAATCCTATTTCTTCAATATTCCAGATCTGAGCGACCGATTCATTTATTTCAACGACGATTTCTTCCTTCGTAGTAGTATGGGAGTGAATGATTTTTTTACTTCTGATGGACTCCTTAGAGTTAGATTAGGGCGTGCCTTATCCCCCAAAGGTGAACCAAGTTCAGAAGAGGAAGGAGATTACGCAGGGCATAGAAACGCTAACAAATTACTTGATCAAAGATTTATGAAACGAGCTCGGTTAACTGTGATGCATCGTCCTTATGCCCATAATAAGGAGTTGCTTAAAAATGCTGAGCGTATTTTTCCTGAGGCATTTGAAGAGACTCGTTCTTCAAGATTTCGTTCAACTAAGATGTTGGCCATACATAGCTTCTTGATCCCTTATGCTGCTTCTTACCAGAAAGTGGCAGATCTTGTTCCTCCAAGATTGCTTGAAAAAGATATGTTTCGCTGGGGATCTTCGTCGCTTCATAACAAGAGAGTCGTTAAGCGAGTCCGAGCCTTGCGGAGTAAGGCTTTTTGCATTCAAGAAGAGAGAGGAGTCGAGATTCCTGAATCTGAGATCATCAGATTCCAATCATTTATGTCTGACCTTTTCCCTGATCCTTCATCTTTCGAGCGGAGACAATAAGGAGAAAACTACTCGAGAATTATCCGTTCCTTCTTAAAACTTTGTATCCTAGCGGCGAGATACGTTCCTTAGCTCTTTGAGGGGAAAGTGTGGCCAGGTAATTGGGAAGTTCATATGGGGCTGTTCCCGGATGCATTAATAAAGGTTTGGTAAGACCTTTCCTGATAAGAAAGATTTCATATCCGAAACTTTCAAGAAAAGTTCCTACCTCTGATGGATATCCTGAGTGATCCTCATAGATGATGTCACGGATCCTTTGATCCTTGAGTAAATTTTTTGCTCCAAGCAGAGCAGATTTTTCATGTCCCTCTATATCGATCTTACAGACTCCGACCAATTCTTCGGTTTGCTCAAAATAATGGTCTAAGGAAATCGTGCGAATCTTCAGACTTTTCCCATTCGAGGGTTCCGAATTGCTTTCTGCTAACTTGGCTGATCCTCTGTTAGAAAGAAAATTTTGTGGTATGATGAGTTCTGCTTCCCTGCCCTGATCTGATACGGCAGAGTTTTCAATTTTAATGGAGGCAATTTGGTGATTTGATTTCCATTCCTCTGCAATATTTACTAGTTCTTTGGCTATTTCTGGGTGCGCTTCGAATGATATTACTTTGCCGTTCGGTCCTGAGGCTCGAGCCAAGAGTCCAGTCATGAGTCCGTAATTGGCTCCGATGTCTAGGCAAGTTTCTCCCTGATCGGTGAGACGATAAAGGCACTCTAAAACAGCAGTATCATAAGTGCCGGTTTTAATAATAGAAGCTCCGATCCGGTCTCCTGGTGAAACATTCATTGTTAATCCCCAAGGTAATTTCACGGACACATTCTGTTTTGGACTTTTTATTTCCCATAGGATCCGGTTGAAGAGTTGTGCTGGGCGAAAAAGAAACTCAGGGCGGCGGAATAATTTCTGCAGAAAAAATTTCATGAACGTGGTCGTGTCCAATCATCGCCGAGCTGGTCTTCATTGTGAATTTGAATGAAAATCTTTGAAATAAATTCAGATATGAGTTGATCAGTTTCTTCGGTGCTGTGCTTTGCAAAAGGATGAGAGTTTTCACCCTCTATTATGGGGCTTGTGATATTGACAAATGCCCATCTCTGGTTGGTTCCTGTAGTGAGTCTATCGAATATATCGGTAAAGGTTCTGTCGTAGTGACTGGCTGTAATTTTTTTGGCGCCAGTGAACCAGTAGTAAGATATTTGTTTTCTCCCAGTTCTTAGGTGCTTTGAGACGAGGCGCCTAGTGGGCAGATTAAGCTTTTCGTTGATTGGTATTTGTTTTTCTGACGAAGAGAGGATTTCAAAGCCTTGGGCAGCGAGGCATCGTTCGGGCCGATGTATGCTATTATTCATATCATCACCTGATAAAACAACGAAAGCACTGGCGATGTCTATTTTGTCCTTTGTCCCTGGTGTGCGTCTTTTATATTGGGACTGTACGTAATTGGTGTCATCGGCTAATGCATTAATTACTACTTCGCTAGTTTCTATGGATTCACCGAACCATTCTTGAACAGCGTCCGGGAGAATCATTATGATTGCAGATTCTCTAATCTTATAGCCTCTCGGAAGCAGATAGATGCTTCCGAGGCCGATCCCGAGCAAGGCCTGGCAGATTATGAGTTTACGAAGCATTAGAATTTATTGTGAATTGGTATTATTTTTAGAGCCCTCTTTATTAACAACATGCGTCGTAACGGTTACGTTTTTCTTTTTCCATCCTGCATTGATTAAGAATCCGACCAGCATCAGGCCTAAGAGACCGAGAGGGAAAAAGATAAATCCGGAAAAATTGTGGTATGTTTGTGAGGCGAATTCAGCGTCCCAGAATTCGGCTATGAGGACAATGGTTGTTACGCGTAAAGAATTCGCCAGAATGGCCATGGGGACGGAAGAAATAATTAACACTCCAAGCTTCCACACCCTGTTCTGTGTCAGATGCCCGTAAATAGAGGCTATGAACACTAGAGCAATTAATGATCTTACCCCGGAGCAACCTTCAGCAATTTTTAATGCTTCCCAGCTTCCGTTGGCAGATTGTATCTCTGTGCCTCCTGCAACGACATCGGCTCCGAATATTGTTGAGATATGATAAGCAATCTTGGTGGCGATGATTTGTAATCCGTTTGTGGCCTGAATGAGTCCGGGTAATGGAATTGCAAAGTAGAGTAGCGCTAATGGGAAAATGAAGTGTTTTGCCGTTTTTTGACCCCAGACAAATACGATGAATCCGTAAATGATAAATGGTATTGATCCTGCAGCTATACGCGCTTGAATGGTTCTGACTGAGACAATATAGAACAATATGCCTAATAGGAGGAATGCTAGACCCCACCATTGACTGGAAAGGTCTGAGGTCAGAATTTTTTTTCTGGACCGGAAAATAAGAAATAAGATAACAAATGGCACAAATCGACCGTGCCCATAGTCATATTCCTTCTTTCCGCAAATGGCCCACATCCACTCAATGACAGACTGTTCCCGGAAATTGCCGAAAATAGGTGTGATCCAATAGAAATAGACAAAAGTTCCAATTATCGAGATGAGGAAAAGGGACCCGAGTGGATTTTTTCGGCACCAGAGCCAAGGATTATGGCTAGGAGCCTTAAATGTATCCATATTAGTTTCTGGATTCGGAGCCATATATTAGGGATGGATTCGCCGATTGTACTCAGGGCTTAATTCGGGCGAGGATAATATAGAATTTTAATTATTTTCTTTAATCATGCAAGGCTTCCCATCTTATATTAATTAAGAAGTGCCTTTTATTTTGTTGGATTTTATGTTGCATTGATACTGTAGAACAGGTAAGCGCAATCTAGTAATGAAATTAATCTCAGGCACTTCTCATCCGGATCTTGCTAGAAACATTTCCGAATATCTTAAGATTCCCCTTTGTAATGTTACTGTGAAAGCGTTTCCTGATGGTGAGACCTTTGTTAAAATCAACGAAAATATCCGAGGTCAGGATGTTTTTATTATTCAACCCACGTGTCCTCCGACTAACTCCAATTTAATGGAATTGTTAATTACCGTAGACGCGGCCAAGAGGGCGAGTGCTAAACGAATCACTGCGGTCATCCCGTTTTTTGGTTATGCTAGGCAGGATAGAAAAGATCAGCCCAGGGTTCCTATCACAGCAAAGCTGGTTGCGAATTTGCTTGCCGCCGCAGGTGTGAATCGAGTCTTAACGATGGATTTGCATGCTGGCCAGATTCAAGGTTTTTTTGATATTCCAGTTGATCACTTGTATGCGGCTCCGGTCCTGATTGGTTACCTAAGAGAAAGAGGCATAGAAAATTTAACTGTAGTCTCGCCGGACGTTGGTGGACTGAAGATGTCAGACGCATATGCTAAAGCATTGGATGCTCCTCTTGCTATCGTCGGCAAGAGAAGGATCAGTGCTACAGAAGTGGAAGCTATTAATGTTATCGGAGAAGTAAAAGGGCAGGACGTCTTACTAGTTGATGATATGACAGAAACGGCAGGAACATTATGCGCGGCAGCTGAACTGCTTAAGGAGCATGGTGCAGGGAAAATATATGCAGGTGTTTCGCACGGAGTTTTAGGAGAAATTGGCAATCAGCGTCTCATAGATTCCAGTATCGAGGAATTAATTACCACCGATAGTACTCCTATGGCGAAGGGTGAAAAGGTCACAGTCGTTAGTATAGCAGCATTATTAGGTGAAGGGATCCGCAGAATTGAAAACGATGAGTCGGTGACATCTCTTTTTGACATAGTCAATAAGTAGGCATAACATTTGCGCCCCTCTAAAATGGGCGAATCTATTTAGCAATCATTAAAAAAACAACAAGTTATGTCGGATCAAGTTAATCTTAAGGCTGAAAAAAGAGATGATATGGGAAGTGCTGCTGTTGGTCGTTTGCGACGTGGCGGTATGATTCCAGGTGTCGTTTATGGATCCTCACAGGACAGTTATGCTGTCCAGATTAATGCAAATACAATCAAAGACATACTGAGGAAAAGTGCCAGTGAGCAGATACTGATTAATTTGCAGATTGAAGGAGCCAAAGAATCCAATAAGCTTACTCTCATTCAAGACATTCAGCATCACTCCATATCAGGTGAGATTCTACATATTGATTTTAATGCTGTTAAAGAAGACAGTGAGATTCACGCGAGGGTTCCAATTGAATTGACTGGTGATCCTGTGGGCATCAAGCAGGGAGGAATATTAGACACTCTATTGCATGATATAGAGGTGCATTGTTTGCCTAAGGACTTGCCCGATATACTTCGGTTTGATGTATCTGAATTAGATATTGGTGATAGTTTGAGTATTGCTGAAGTTGAATTTCCTGAAGGCGTTTTGTCTTCCTTGGATGAGGAAGTTTTAATTGCAATCGTTAATGAGACGCGTGCTGCTCTGTCAGAAGGTGAGGATGAAGAAGGTGAGGATGAAGAAGGTGAAGGAGAAGGAGAAGGTGAAGGAGAAGGCGAAGGAGAAGGCGAAGGAGAAGGCGAAGATAATAAAGAGGGGAGCAGTGATTATGGAAAAAAGGCGAGCTAATCTCTAAATTGAAAAATCATGAATGAGGGTGCTGAATTTCGTCCGCCCCGACTCATTGTAGGGCTAGGTAATCCTGGCCGTAAGTATATTGAGACTCGACATAATATTGGATTTATGGTCATTGACCAGATGGCAACTGACAGTGCTTTACAGTTTGTCGACGAAAAGAGATGGAAGTCTCACCTGGCTAAAGATTCCGATAGGTTTCTATTAAAGCCTCAAACCTATATGAATGATAGTGGCCTAGCCGTAGGCAAGGTAGCTTCATTTTATAAGATTGACGCAGATCAAATCTTAATAGTATACG
This sequence comes from Verrucomicrobiales bacterium, assembly GCA_013213965.1. Classification (GTDB taxonomy): domain Bacteria; phylum Verrucomicrobiota; class Verrucomicrobiia; order Verrucomicrobiales; family DEV007; genus EC70. The sequence continues at coordinate 8,676 of JABSSR010000438.1, forward strand.
ATGATCTTGATTTAAACTTTGGTCAGTTAAGGATTCGCAGTCAAGGTTCTGCGGGTGGGCATAATGGGGTCCGATCCATTATTTCGCACTTAGGAACTCAGGATTTCCCACGTTTGAGGGTTGGAATTGGGCGTCAGGAAGGAGAACCAAGCAATCATGTACTTGGAAAAATTTCGACTGAAGAGAGATCAATACTTGAAAAATCTATAAAAGAAGCGGTATTAGCAGTCACCTTGATATCTGAGCAGGGAATATCTGCGGCTATGACTCGATTTAATGCTTCTGGAGAAGCGCGGAAAAGAAAGTCTAGACAATCGGAATCCAGTACAGAATAAAAGGTAAGGCTGAATCCTCGGTCGAATAAAAAAGAAAACGTAATAAATGAAGAGAAACTACGAAGGTGTAATCGCGCTTGATACTACTGGTAGGGAAGCTGATGTCGATGAACTGGTCCAAGAGATTGGTCGTGAAATTGAGTCAGAAGGTGGATCCCTTGAGCAGATAGAACAAATCGGACATAAGGAATTCGCTTATAATGCTCGTAAGTTGGCTGGTGGCCACTACGTGAACTATCAATTTACAGCCGATCCGGATGTAATTGATAAGCTAAAGACACGTCTGAAGCTTAATTCTGCAGTTCATTTGCAGTATTATCAGATTCGTTAGCAGCGACCATATCTAGGCAAGCTAAGCTTTTAAAGCTATACGCATTACACTGACTGTAATGCGAACTTCATTTTATCCAGAAAAGAGTTTTCCTTATTCGTATTTTCATATATTGAAAATACTATGGCATCGGTAAATAAAGTTATTCTTGTTGGGAATTGTACTCGTGATCCGGAGGTTCGTTATACTCCAAAGGGCACCGCGGTCGCAGATATTGGTATGGCTATGAACCGTTACTTTTCTTCTGATGGTGGAGAAAGGCGCGAAGAGACAACATTTG
>JABSSR010000439.1 GCA_013213965.1 Verrucomicrobiales bacterium
AACCTATACAAGTTGATCAATCAGACTTCCGATTGGAGACAACAGCAAAGATACCAGGCGGCGTTTGCTCCCAAAAATGGTAGTGACCATTCAACTATTGAGAACCAGCTGGACGGTAGAGACTCAGCTGACTTCATAAGAGCTCACGTTAATTTAGATAAGTGGAACCGGTGGCATGCTCTTGCTGAGGCAATACGGCATTATGATTTTTGGCCCAGTGCCAACAAGAACATGGTCTATTATTTTGAGCCTGATTATTTGCCTGCAAATAATTATAACGGGAAGCTTTGGATTTTACCGTGGGACACTGATGCGAGTTGGGGGCCGACCTGGAACAGTGGTCATGATGTAGTTTATAATGCTTTGTTTTCTGCTGGCGGCGGTGGCGCCGATGGGAATTCGACGCCAGATCTTTGGCCTGAATATTTCAATGAAGTTCGAGAACTTAGAGATCTTCTATGGCAAGAAGACCAGCTCAATCCGATCATTGATGCTTTTGCCGCGCAATTAGAACCATTGGAAAAGGCAGATTCAGCAAGATGGAAGGGAGCCCCTTCAGACTCAGGCACGTATTCTGGCATTGGAGGTGCTGGAGCATCTTCAATAGCGTCTCTTGTCAGGGACATGAAAAGATTTGCCTTCTCAGGAGGGTCTTGGCCCGGAGGAAGTGTAGGTAATGGAGGAAGAGCTGCTCACTTGGACTCATTGCAAAGATCAAACGGGGAAGGTGGTAAAGTGCCGAGGAAACCTACGATTACGTTCATAGGTGATGGAGGGTTTAAATCTAACGGTATAGTCTTTAAATCTTCGGATTTTTCAGATCCGCAAGGAGCTTCCACTTTTGAATCGATGCAGTGGAGGGTGGCAGAAATCACTCCGGTCAATGATGAGGGTGTTCAGCTCTTGCCTATATTTGGGTTAGGTTCGGAGTGGAAATTCCTGGATGATGGTAGTGACCAGGGAGACGTTTGGAAGAGTGCTGATTATGATGATGGTGGGTGGTCAGTTGGCCTTTCCCCGTTCGGGTACGCAGACAATCAGGTAGTGACTACGCTAGATTTTGGAGGAGTGACTTCTGATAAACATATCACGACTTATTTTAGGAAAAAAGTTACCATAGATAACTTTAATGAGATTGGAACTATTGTGCTTGGTTTGCAACGTGATGATGGGGCTGTCATTTATGTTAATGGGGCTGAAGCGGGACGCTCTCAGATGCCTGATGGAGAGATTGGTTTCGATACAAGAGCATCAGGGTCTCGAGAAGAGGACACGATATTTGATTTTGAATTATCTGCGGAGCTTTTTAATGAAGGTGAAAATGTCATTGCGGTTGAAGTGCATCAGGCCTCTCCTTCTAGTAGTGACATGATATTTGATTTTAGGATGAGCGGCATGGCTCCTACTGTTACAGATCCAGATGCTATCAAGCTAGAATGGGATGCTGACTGGGATTCGGGTCCTCTTAATGATTTTGAAAATTCAATAAAGGTCCCTAGCTCAGCGGTCCGGTCTGGAGCCATTTATAGGGCCAGAGTTCGTCATAAGGACAATACGGGTCGATGGAGTAATTGGTCTGATCCTATTGAATTTGAGCCGAACCTTCCGGACTTATCAGATTACAAAAGTTCTCTATTGATAACAGAGATCATGTACCATCCTGCTTCTCCAAGCATTGAAGAGGTAGAGGCGGGGCACCTGGATGATGATCTCTTTGAGTATATTGAAATTAAGAACATTGGAGAGATGAATCTTGATTTACGTGATTTGCGTTTCACTAAAGGTATTGATTTTGACTTTCTTGGTTCACAGAAAGAATTTCTGGGCCCA
>JABSSR010000044.1:0-1803 GCA_013213965.1 Verrucomicrobiales bacterium
TACATAACCCTTTATTTGATTGGGTCCATTTTAGGCCCGCGAAAGGTGAAATATTAACGGTCCGGATCAATGATCTCAAAGAGGACCGCATAGTGAATCGGGGGAGAGTATGGCTATTGCCGATTGGTGATGGTGTTTTTCGTGCCGGTGCAACCTATGACTGGGATTCAAATGATTGTAATGTCACTGCCGAGGGGAGGGAATTCATAGAGTCACGCTTGAAGGGGCTGATTAAGGTTCCTTATGAAGTCCTGGACCAGAGGGCCGCTGTCAGGCCAGTGATCGGAACAAGGAAAATTTTAATAGGTATTCATCCTGGTCATGAAAATGTTGGCTTCTTTAATGGATTAGGTTCGAAAGGCGTTTTATTGGCACCCTTCTTTGCGGATAATTTCGCGGCACATCTTTGCGGAGAAGCAGAAATTGATGAAGGGGCTGATCTGCGTGGGAATCTATAAAGTGAAAATGATCATTGATAAATGAAATCAACACAATTAGCTCATCAACTCGTCAGTGATTGGCTCGAGGGAGGCGATGTTGTGATTGATGCCACTGCAGGGAACGGGCATGATACTCTGTTCCTGGCACAGCAGGTAGGAACGGACGGGGTCGTGTATTCTTTTGATGTGCAGCAGGAAGCGATCCGAATGACCAGATCAAGGCTCGAAGAGGCACAGCTATCTGATAGGGTCATTATGTGCGAGACTGGCCATGAGAACTTGGAAGAGGTGATAAGTGCTCCACATTGGGGGAATGTTTCCGCGATCATGTTTAATCTTGGGTACCTTCCTGGAGGTGATCATTCCATAACAACACTAAAGGAAACAACGTTAACTGCCCTTCGAAAAGCTCTGGAATGTCTTAGGGATGGGGGGCTCTTGACGGTCCTTTGTTATCCGGGTCATGACGAGGGCCTTGAAGAATCTGTGGAAGTTTTGACTTTTCTGGAATCGTTGGATCAGGCTCAATTTCTAACGACGAATTATCGGGGCGAGAGTACTTCTGGCACTGCTCCTTTTCTGGTCTCGGTTCAGAAGTGCTCAGAGTAGAGGTAGTTGCCAAAGTCATTGATTTTGCATTACATTGCTGCCTTGTCACGAAAACTTCAGTTATTTACGAACGCATTCGCCTTATGGGTCACTCTTGGGGCCGTTCTGGCCTGGATAAGACCGGATCTATTTACTTGGTTCAAGCCATACATTGGGCCTGGCCTTGGAGTCATTATGCTGGGCATGGGGATCACTTTGAGTTTTAAAGATTTTAAGGAAATATTCAAACGGCCTGGAGCCATTGGTGTTGGTGTCGGAGCACAGTTCATCATCATGCCATTACTGGGTTGGTCATTGGCCACTGCTTTTAAACTGGAACGGGACCTTGCCGTTGGTTTGATTCTGGTAAGTTGCTGCCCCGGTGGCACGGCGTCCAATGTGATTGCTTTTCTTGGTCGTGCTAACTTACCCCTTTCGGTTCTCATGACTATGTGCTCCACATTCATGGCCATCTTTCTGACCCCATTACTGACTGACGCTTTGGCCAGTCAATACATGGAAGTATCGGCAACTAAGATGCTTCTTACTACGGTGCAGATTGTACTGATTCCTATCATTGTCGGAATACTTCTCAATCAATATTTCTCAAATAAGGTCAAGGCTGCCAAGGATGCGGCTCCTTTAGTTTCCGTGATCGTCATTGTTTTAATTGTAAGTTGTATCATTGGACTGAACAAAGAAAAGATTCAGGGAGCAGGAGCTTCTTTATTCATTGCCGTCCTTCTACTCCATTTGGGCGGATTCGTTCTTGGTT
>JABSSR010000044.1:1903-4276 GCA_013213965.1 Verrucomicrobiales bacterium
CCTTCTACTCCATTTGGGTGGATTCGTTCTTGGTTACCTACTGGTAAAACTTTTAGGTTATCCGGAGGATTACCGGCGAACGGTTTCCATTGAGGTTGGCATGCAGAATTCGGGGCTCGGGAGTAAGCTTGCAGAAAAACACATCTCAGTGACGGCCGCGGCCCCTTGTGCGATCTCGGCCGTTTATCATTGCATTATTGGCAGTTTCTTAGCCGCGTACTGGCGTCGAAAATCCTCAGGGAAAGAGTAACTTTTCATGTATAGAGTCGCACAGTCAGTTGCTTTTTTGGCAGGTACTTATCTTCTGCTTAACGACAGACCCTTACTTGGTTTGCTTCTTTTATTTTCAGTGTTCGGCTCCTGGTTCTTTGATCGTTTTGCAAATCGTGTGGTCAAAGGATCTGGCAGAAATTTGAGCGCGCAATCCTCAGACTTCCATGAGAAATGTTTTGTTGCTGACCTGCACGCTGACGTTTGTTTGTGGAGACGCGATCACATGAAGCGAAATAAAAGAGGGCACGTGGATTTGCCCCGTCTCATTGAGGGGAACGTTTCTTTGCAGTTCGTGACCATTCCAACAAAGCTTGTTCTGACTCGAAGGTTGCCGCGGTTCTTTTTCCCGGATCTTTTTTTCTGGACCGCGATAATGAGTCTGCAAAGACCAAGAACATGGTTCTTTGCCTCTGCACGTGCCGAACTGCAGTTAGAGAGGGTGAACGCCTGGATTAAAAATTCACGAGGCTCTTTAAAAATGATAAAGAATGCCAATGATCTCCAGGGTTTGTCTCAGAATCAAAATACTGACGGTCAGAATATTGGGATCATGCTCGGACTGGAAGGGGCGCACATATTGAGCGGCAGGTTCAACGTGAGCTGGCTAATCGAGCAAGGAATACGCGTAGTTGGAATCACGCATTTCAATGATACAAGGTTCGGTGATTCGGCTCACGGTTGGCGTCGTTCCGGACTCACGTCAGTTGGGCATGATCTTGTGAAGGATCTTGATGATCGTGGCATCATCATTGATTTGGCGCATTGTTCTGAGCAATTAATCAATGATGTTCTTGCTATGCATAAAGAAGGCGATCTGAGTAGGCCCCCTATCGTTTCACATACCGGGATCAAGGGTGAGCACAATCATCGGCGTAACATTTCTGATGAACAGGCCATTGCCGTGGCCAGGGCCGGGGGCCTTATCGGAGTGACATTCTTCAGGCCTGCACTGCCCTGCAATTCAGTCTCAGCTGTCGGAGAAGTCGTGCTATATCTGATTGGAATCCTGAATGAGGCCGGACTCGAAGGTGTCCGTCATGTGGCCTTTGGATCTGACTTTGATGGTGCGGTCAGGACAGTCATTGATTCTTCTGGCTGGCCTCAGATCACAGAGATGCTCCTTGAATCAGATATTTCTGAAGAGGATGTTCAATTCTTAATGGGTGAAAATGTGCGGCGTTTTTTTGTAGAGCATTTGCCCAAGTTCGCAATCACATAAGGCCGGGAAGTCCTCCTCCCATTCCACCAGTAATTTTGGACATTTCCTCTTCCATTACCTTTCGGCCTTGCTCGATGGCCTGAGTGACACCGGAGAGGATGAGATCTTCCAGAATTTCAGAATCTTCTGGATCAATTATCTGCGGATCAATTTTAATTGAACGGATATCGCCCGAGCACGTAGCTGTGACCGTGACCTTGCCTCCGCCGGCAGAAGCTTCTACTTCCTTTTCGGCCAGTTCGGCTTGAACTTTTTGCATCTTGCCCTGCATCTGCTGGGCTTGTTTCATCATTTTGGCGATATTCATTGATTTACTTTTAGTTGGTATATTTTGTTCCTGAATTAGTTAATAAGGTTAGTCCTCATTGATGACGGCTTCAAAGACTTCGAGCGCTTCTTTTATGAGTGGGTCATCGTAGATATTTTTACTTTCCTCTTCCTGTGTTTTTTCATGGGTGTCTTCCGGTTCCTCGGAGGCTGTAGAGTTCTGGCCATCCTCAGAAGGTTCCTCGAACTCTGCAATGTGCGATGGTGAGTTTGGAGGATTCACTCCTTCTTTAAGAATGACCTGAAATTTTCTGATGCCAAGCATTGCTCCGAGGCACTTTTCTATGACAGGCTTGATGCGTTCATTGGTAATCATGTCATTGGTAATCATGTCATGGGCGAGACTTTCATCCGGAGCCATTGCTACCGTGAATTTTTTCCCATCATCTTTTTCGAAGATTCCCTTAGCTGCGGAGTCTGCGGCTAAGGGTTTTACTTTACTGATATGTTCAATTACTGCTGCCCATGCATCATTTCCGGCAATTGGAGTAGGCTCGGGAGTAGGCTCGGGAGTAGGCTCGGGAGTAGGCTCGGGAGTAGGCTCTGGTTCAGGC
>JABSSR010000440.1 GCA_013213965.1 Verrucomicrobiales bacterium
AGTTTCATGTAGCTTATCAACTTCAAAAAGAAGTTGGGCTTAGAGTTAACTATTTAAGGAGGCAATAAGACTACTTGATTGGAGCAGCCTTCATATTTCTATACTCAATGGACATTACCCTTCCACCATGGAGTTGGATACCAATCTTTCCTTTTTCAGGAGCAGACTCTGACTCATAATTCATCACTTCTTTGCCAGCGAGCCAGACAGTATATTTCTTTCCCTTAGCTCGAATTTTCATTGTGTTCCAGTCATCGAGTTTAAGGAGATCTTTAATGCCCTTGGCTTCGACAGGGTAGCCTTTGCCTGAAATGTACGGGGATCCAGTCATGTCCCTTTTCAAGGATCCCGAGATGCCAATCTGTATCTGCTCCCTTGAATTCCTCACATATATCCCCGAATCAACGGTCCCCTTACCCATTTTAAAATCAAACTCCATTTCAAAGTCCTCATACTCTTGGGATGTCCAAAGGGTTTGACCTTTTTTTTGAGGTCCGTTTTCAAGCTTCAAAATACCGTCCTTAGCAGTAAACCAAATATTATCTTTGGGGATCTCCCAACCCGTTAAGTCCTTACCGTTAAAAATTGACTTAAGGCTTATTTCATCAGCACTTAAAGGACCGATCGAAACACAAACAAATAAACATAAAATGAAGGAAAAAAATTGTTTCATCCGCAAATGATACCTGATTGCGATTACGCGGTCACGCTAATATTTTCAATCTATTGTTTAGCCGCATGAGCCCCTTTGGGTGCCTGAGGCCATGGAGTCGTTCCGGTAGCCCATTCCTTTGGCTGCTTGGATCTGACTCCATCAACATGGTCCTTCAACCACTTTGGAGGGGACTGATTCTCTTCCTGACCATAAATGTATGGCAAAGGAGGATCCATGAGCAATGGTTTGTCCCCTAGGGGAGGCCTTTGCTTGGCAACAGAGGCTAACCTTTTCGAAAGTTTTTTCACCATCTTGGGCCTCTCTTTAGCAATATTATTTTTTTCACTGGGATCCTTTTTGACATTAAAAAGCATGTCCCCCATCAGCTTAAAGTCCCCTTTCCGAATCGTCGGCAACCGAACACTTCCACTCACCTCAAAGATAATCTCATCCCTTGGACTATCATTACCATTAAAGAGCATTTCAATCATGTTCATGCCATCAACATTACTTTGGGCAGGCCCTTTGACCCGTGCAAGAGCATTAAAAGTTGGAAACCAGTCAGCCACGAACATCATGCCATTGTTCTCCGAACCAGGCTCTATATGACCTGGCCATCTAATTAAGCAAGGGACTCTAACGCCTCCCTCAAAAGTGGTATTCTTGGTACCACGATAAGGTTCACTCATCGACTCAAGAACGGGTCCGTTATCATTAGTAAAAACAACGATAGTATTATCTTTGAATCCATTCTTATCAACTGCTGCTACGATTCTCCCAACAGCATCATCTAGCGATTTAAGCATCGAGTCCCTAATCGCTAACGGATCATTCTTGTCTCCGTCGAAGTTTGGAGGAGGATTCAAGGGTCCGTGAACTGCATTAAATGGAACGTACAGAAAGAAAGGCTTATCCTTGCTTTGTGCAGCGATTACCTTCTCAGCTTCTGCAGCAAAAAGATCCGTAGCATACCCTTCCTCCTTCAATGGCTTCTGGTTCCTGTGCCAGTCATACACCGCAAATCTGGCAGGCGCATTATGAACAATCGTCTTGGTATAATAATCAATGCCCCATGCATAATGCCCGTACTGATGCATAAAACCCTGACCCATTGGAAGATGCTCTGGTAACCACTCACCGCAATGCCACTTACCCACAATGGCAGTGAAGTATCCAGCATCTTTCAGGACCTCAGCGACTGTCCTTTCTTCCGAAGAAAGAGCATGGATACGACGCGTAGGTTCGCCCCTTTCGTTATGAGCTAACGTGAGACCCAATGCCTTCAGGTAGCTCGGTTTTCCAAAGTCCTCCGAACGCCAATCCATCCAGTTTCTAAAAGAGTAACGCCCAGTCAAAAAAGCTCCCCGAGTCGGCGCACAAACTGAATGAGTGTAATAGTGGGTCAGACTCATACTAGAATCGGCAAACTTATCAATGTTTGGAGTGAGTTCTTTTTTTCCTCCATTAAATCCCGGCTGATTCCAACCCATATCATCAGCAAGCATAAAGACAATGTTTGGCCTGACCTGATGATTTTGTTTTGCAGAAACCTCAAAAATACATAGGTAGCCGAAAATTAGAGCAACTAGAGAATCAAATAGAGCGTTTTTAAATATCATGAATAATCTTAATTAACTGGGTTATG
>JABSSR010000441.1 GCA_013213965.1 Verrucomicrobiales bacterium
CATTGGGACACGCACGGGGATAACTTCAACATGTCGCAGCGTCTAATACCGCAAGTTGATCAGCCCTTCGCAGCACTAGTCAATGATCTTGAGGCGCGCGGAATGCTCGATCATACCCTAGTCATCGTAATGAGCGAGTTCGGACGTACCCCAGTCATTAACTCAAGGTTGGGCCGCGACCACTGGCCGGACTGCTGGAGCGTTGTAATGGCTGGGTGCGGTATCAAGCGTGGAGCCATTATTGGCGAAACTACCGCGGACGGAGCCTTTGTTAATGGTGAAGGGTATGATATCGGGCACCTATTCCACACAATCTACACGCTTTTGGGAATCGACCCACGCAAGACACACTACCGGTACAAGGGTCAAAAACTGGACATAGCACATGGTGACTGCGAACCAATCAAGGAGGTGATGCTATGAATGTACCCAACCTTGATATAAAAAACGCTTGGGAGTCGAGGATCATCAAACATGACCGACAACTCTTCAGAGCACAGTTCAGTCCAGACGGACGCTTCATCGCTGCCGGAGGCCAAGATAAGCTCGTGCACATATGGGAACTCGAAGGCGAAAAAAAGAAAGTCCTCGACGCCCACAAAACATGGATCTCTTCGCTGACTTTCGATCCCAAAGGCAATACGCTTTTTACCGCCGACTACTTGGGAGTCATCCATTGCTGGAACCATCAGAAAACAGCCAAGCCAATCTGGACCATTCCCGTTGCAGACAGTAACAATGTCCGTGCCGTCATAACTACATCTGATAGTAAACATCTCATCAGTGCAGGAGATGATGGAGTAATAAAAGTATGGGATGCTACCAATGGAAAACAGGTCACAACAATGAAAGGACATCAAGAATGTGTCTTCAGCCTCACCATTTCACCGGACGGTAAATTTCTTGTCAGTGGTGACCTCCTCGGATCAATTCGCCAATGGAGCCTCGATACCTGGAAACCAATGCGCGAACTGAATGCATCTCTTCTTCATACAAGAGAAGAAAATTTTATCGCTGATGTTGGTGGAGTACGTAGCCTTGCATTTAGCCCGGACGGTAAATTACTTGCCGCGGGTGGCATGAAAGAGGCTAAAAGTAATGCATTTTGTCCAGGAAAACCCACGGTGCTCATCTTTGACTTTGAAAGTGGTAAGATTACAAACGAACTGAAAATTAAAGGTAAAAGTGACGGTCCCTTCAACGCTCTCCGTTTCCTAGAGGATGGCACGCTAGCCGGACACACAGAAATATTACACGCAGCCTCAGAGTTGACATTTTGGAAAACTTCACAAGCAGAGCCTCTACACTCAATTAGTAATGGTTCAGCATATGACCTGAGCCTGCACCCAGACGGGCGCCAACTACTGGCCACAACTTATGTATCAGGTGGCAGTAGTGGAAATGGCGCACGAAAACGATTCCACGAACAATATCTCCCAAATACTACAAACTTGCGAATCTTCAGCCTTTTTTCAAAGCCTGAGGGCAGAGAATAGTACTAATTAAAAAAAAACAGGAAAATCTATTAGTGCCTAGTTGGAAGCCTTTCTGATCGTTTCCAAATTCTGTTGAATGCGCACCGTGTTCTCGGCTGCTATCTTGTTGGCCTCAGCAATAGTCTTACCTTTTTTCATGGGCCGCTTGTGACCTATCTCGGTCAGCCAAGCGTCACGTTGAACCCGCATACGCTCGCGAATGAACATCAACAATCGGCCATAGGCATTTGGTTGATGATCCTTAAGAGGTGGCTTCACCGCAAAGAAATTAATTATTTGTTGAGACATTAATTCATGTCCTTCTGTTCCAGGGTGAATCCCGTCCCGAGAGTACTTGAAGTTCGGATTTTTGGTCTGCTTATCCGCGAGCTTCTTTTTCATGACGGAGTGCAAATCGATCACCTTCCAACTGTCTTTGCGCTTAGAGACTAGCCACTCGGAATAGGCTTTCATAACATCGTCATAATTAAATTTCGGGTTAGGTTTATCGTAAACCGGAGGCGTCATGAAAATAATCTTCGCCCCCTGTGCCTCAGCCTTTGCCTTTAGTCGCTGCAACCCGTCCTTGTAACTATTGAATCGCTCCTCATCGAACGGTTTGTAGATACCGCAGTTGATACCATAGCAGGCAATGATTAGGTCAGGCTTCAAGGCCTTCAAGGCCCTGTCCAGGCGCTCGTGCAGGTCAGGTCGCGGGAAACCGTGCCTCAAATGTCCCGGCTCGGACAAACCAGAGACTGTCTCGCTCGGTATGCCTTGATTAAGAATTTCTAGGCTGAGCTCGGGATGATTCACAGTCAACCATCTCTCGAAAAGCACCACATACTCGCCCCCATAGGTGATACTGTCCCCAAAAAATACTAACTTTTTAGAATCTTTGAGAGTCTCAAAATTATCATTCGCCTGCACACTCAAGCTGGTCCAAGCCAAGGCACTTAACAATATTCTTAGTAGGGACTTTCTATATCGAATTCTGGTCATCATTGGGTATGGGACGTATCATGGGGTCATTGAATCAGCTTTAAGGTGAAATCGTTTTAGAAAATTCTGCCTGCCATGCATTGAATGAAACTGATTCATCTTAATGTTAAAGATATTGAGTTCTCACAAATAAAGTTACAATAAATTATTCACTGATAGTGCATCGCGCTGTTTAATCGCATATATGAGCTTCTATCCATTCATCGTTGCCCGTAGCAATTGTTAGTATAAATTTAATCATGAATCGTTCATTCATTCTAAGTATCGCGTGCTGCATTTTTGCGACGTTAACAACGTCGTTAGCAGACTCATACATCTTGGCCACGAACGGTAAGCAACTCTACAAGTGGGACGGCACTTATCTAAAAAGCACTTCAGGTAAGCAGCTCTA
>JABSSR010000442.1 GCA_013213965.1 Verrucomicrobiales bacterium
ATGATTAATGTAGAAGATGATCAATTGACAGTCATTCGTGATGTTGCGGATGACCCTTCACGAGCCGCTGAACGGGCGGATGAGCATAGTAATGTTATTAAGTTTTTGGACCGGTTGCCGCAAAATCAACGTGAAGTGATACGTCTGAAATTCGAAGGAGACATGAGTTATAAGGAGATAAGTCAGACCACTCAATTGAGTGTGAGTAATGTCGGTTTTCTTATTCATGCGGGTATCAAGCGATTGAGAGGTCTTTTATCTGATCAGGTCGCGTAGAAGAAATGACAAAGTTTAATAAATGATTTTATAGAAAGGAAATATTAGTAATGAAAATTGATTCTGAAGACCCGAGACTTACTGCTTATGCACTTGGTGAACTTGACCCGAGTGAGGCCGATGCTTTTGAGAGGATTCTTGAAGAGTGTCCCGAAACAAAGTTGGAAGTGGATGCTATTAGAGATGCGATAACAACCATCAAGGAAGAATTTGCTGAGGCTCCTAAAAAGAAGCTTTCCGAAGAGCAAAAACAAATACTTTTTAGTAATGAAGAGGACATTATTCTGGATCCAGGGCCTGGCGCCTTTAGTAAGATTAACAAGTGGCTAGGTGTTACTGCAGCCGCGGCCTGTTTTGTAGGAATGGGACTAGTTGGTCTCAGATCAGTAAAACAAGAGCTTCAAGAGGATTCAGATTATGCAGCTAGAAGAGATGCAGCAACCGCTACAAATTCTCCTAAACTAATTCTTTTAGAGAAAGAGCGACTCTTAATGAAGCAGTCTGAGAATGAGGGACAGTTGTCTGAATTATCAAAAGAAAGGACTGAAAAAGCATTAGCAGCAGCTCCCTTCGCTTCTGCGGATCTTGCAGATTCTAAGGAATCTGCCGCCGGCTTTGCTGACGGGGCTACACTTCCTGTAGGAGAAGCTATTGTAGATTATAGTTCCAATGGCATTGTAGATAAAAGGAAATCTAAGCAACAGGTAGGCAAAAAGGCTTCCCCAAAACCATCTAATCTGCGAGCTAATTCAATCGTAGCTAGTGCGAAGGCGCCATCATCAAACGATTCACTATCAGTTGGAGATCTGCGTCTGCGAAGTAAAAGTAATGAAAGCAAAGATAGAGGGTTCCTTAAAGAATCTGACAAGAGGGACGAGATTGTAGGTGAAGAGCAAAATCTGAGTCGTGAGCAGTACGGAGTTTATTATGACACTCCTTTCTTTCCGACTCTTGAACGGCCCTTATCTACTTTTGCGATTGATGTTGATACGGCGAGTTATTCAAATGTCCGTCGTTATATTGGGCGTCGTGGACAGCTTCCTCCGGTCGATGCTGTGCGTGTTGAAGAATTGATCAATTACTTCGATTATGATTATCCCTATTCAGGTGATAAGCATCCTTTTTCAGTGCACCTTGAAACTTCTTCAGCTCCCTGGAAAGCGGGTCATCGACTCGTGAGGATAGGCTTGAAGGCCAAGGACATGAATGTGGACAAAAGGCCCCCATCTAATCTTGTGTTTCTGGTCGATTGTTCTGGATCCATGGGAAATCCGGACAAATTACCACTCTTGAAAAAATCTCTCGTATCTTTGGTGGAGAATTTAACTGAGGATGATCGTATCGGGATTGTTACTTATGCTGGTGGAGCAGGAGTGGAACTGGATCCACTGCATGGTGATCAGAAAGATAAGATCATTGAAGTAATTAACGGACTAAGAAGTGGTGGTGGAACCAATGGTGAAGGTGGAAATCGTGTTGCTTATGATCTTGCTACGAAAAATTACATCAAGGGTGGAACGAACCGTGTAATTCTTGCCACTGACGGTGATTTCAATGTTGGAATTTCTGATAACAGTAAATTAGTTGAGTTAGTTAAAGGGCGTGCGGAGAAGGAGAAGATTTTCCTTACGGCACTTGGTTTTGGTGAAGGCAATATCCAGGACGCTCGACTCGAGCAGATTGCTAATAATGGCAACGGAGAATATTACTATATTGACTCCATCAAGGAAGGGAGAAGAGTTCTTGTCGATAAGATGAGTGCGACTCTGGTCACTGTGGCTAAGGATGTTAAAATTCAAGTCGATTTTAATCCCAGGAAAGTTAGAAGTTATAGACTCATTGGTTATGCTAACCGCAGAATGAGAGCTGAAGAATTTCGTGATGATAAAAAAGATGCAGGAGAAATTGGAGCCGGTCATGTAGTGACTGCTCTTTACGAGATAGTTCCAGCAGGATCTACTAATGAAGAGGGGGATGTGGCAGTAAAGTCAAAGTACAGGAAGTCAGCTAAGAAAGCTGATAAAGGTGAGCGGTCAGACATTATAGAAAGTGAAGAATTACTTACTGTCTTTTTAAGGTACAAGGGTCCTGAGGATGATATTGAAGATGAGGCGAAGGAGTTTTCTGTACCACTTACCGATTCAGGTAATGGATGGGAGAATTCCAGTAAAGACTTTCGGTTCGCTTCATCAGTTGCAGGATTTGGAATGTTGTTGAGAAATTCCAAGTTTGGTGGTCAGGTCAATTATGATCTGCTGCTGGAATTGGCATCTGAGGGGATAGGTGATGATAAGAATGGCCTTCGTAAAGAGTTCGTTGAGCTAGTTAAAAAGGCAAAGGCCATCACCCTAGCAAAGAGTGATTCCGAGTAGCTCAGGCCAAAGACTCATTAACGTTGGCGGGGTCGGCGACTGCGGAAATCACCAGTTGGCCGGCCCCGGGTAGGCGTTTCAAGAATAGCCGTTTGAGTTTCTTGTGGCAACCCGCTGTTAGGAAGCCATGCCTTGGCTGCTTCCGCGTCCGTGCGCATCCAAGACTGTGCGACTGTTTTAAGTGTATTAATTCTGGTCTCTTCATTGTCAATCGTAGCGGCCCATGTGGCCGCGCTTTTTGGATCTTCACGGTCAAGTGAAGCTGCAAATGAGCTGACAGCTGAGTCTCGAGCTTCTGAAGGTTTCATTGCTACAAGATGATTACTCGCAGCTTCAGGATCATTTCTTGTCCAGTTTTCCATAACCTCCCTATATGCTTGTCCTTGTGCATTTGTTGGGAGACTCGAGGCCCAGTTCACAGCATCCTGGGGATTCTCACGGCTTAGATGTGAAGCCACTTCACTAACAGCTCTTTGTGCATATTCTTTTTCAGCGTTACTTGAAACCCATTTTTTAGCAGCATCAATGTCGGACCGTACGTAGCTCTCAGTCACCTGATCAAATGCGGATGATTTCAATTCACCGTCCGGAAGTGCTTCGGCCCATTCTATTGCGGTGCTTACTCCTTTTTTTAATTGCTCTGATGCAATTTGACTAATGTAGCGCTGTGTTACATCACCTCTGCGTAAAACTCCGTTTGGTTGTTCTTCTGTTTCACGGTTCGCTTCCATTTCTAATACATAATCAGTAGCAGCGCGCGCATCACTTTTGGCTAGCCCATTAATGAGTCCATAGGTAAGAAAACTTTTTTGCCTATCATCTTCTAAATTTGAAATTGTTTTCATTGCAGATTCCGGGTCAACTGATGCCCAGGCGGATAATGCGGAATAAGCATACATGTTATTTCCTTGGCCACCTCTGCCTCTGTTTCGTTCAGAATTATTGCTAAGTGCCATTTTAATAGCAGATTCTCCGTCCGCTCTGCCCCAGGCCTGAAAGAAAAGTTCCATTTTTCTACTTCTTTCACGTCCATCTAAATTTTCTTTTAATGATTCATAAATTTCCGAAGCGTTGTCTGCATTGAGGCCGATTAGCATTTGGGCGAAAAGTAAATTCTTTTCAATAGGATCACTGGAGCTTAGATAATTATTAATCAATTGATTGGTAGGTGCGCTGGCAGTTGAGGTATTTTTAGAGGTTGGTAAACTTTTAATTTGGCTACGGATACCATTATTTTTACCTGCTATTGAAAGAGACTTTGTTCGTTGCTCTTGCTCAGTTAATCCTAATTTATTTGTTTCGAGTTTACTTTTTGATTCGATTTTCTTACCAAGGGCAAAAGCTGCTATAGCAATGAGAAACCAAATGGCATGAGGCGTTATTTTTTTATCCATGACTTTGAAATGCTTATTAGATTTAATAAGAGAGCCTTTGTCTATAGCAAAAGCCCCGAGGGCTATTAAGTCCTCGGGGCCAGATTGTTTTTCTAGGAAATTTCTAGAATTTTAATGGCAGATTTTATTATTCGGCTGGTTTACGAGGACCTTTAGGGCGACCACCTTCTGGGCGCTTTCCTTTCGGGCGACCACCTTCTGGGCGTTCTCCTTTAGGGCGACTAGCTTCACCTCGCTTGCGCCTTTCACCCATTTTTGCGATTACGGCTTTTATTTCCTCATCGGAAACTTTTCCATCTCCATCGCTGTCTGCGCGTTTTGTGAACGTTTCTGCAAATTTTTCATTTTCAGCTAAACGGGCTTTAATTGCTTTAAGAGCTTCTTCAGGTGAACGTTGTGCACGCTGTGCACGCTGTGCACGAGGGTCTTTTGGCTTAGCGCCTTCTGGTTTAGCGCCTTCTGGGCGTTCAGCTGTAGGTTTCCCTTTTTTCTTTCCTTTTTTTTCTTCATCTTGAGCGATTGCTGAAGAAGACAAAAGAGCCAGAGTGATTGCACTTGCAGCAAGTTTTGTAAGTTTTGTTTTCATTATATTTTTGGTTGACGGTTAAAAGAAATTCAAAGTGGTGAAATCTCTATGAGGTTTCATGAATTTATATCATAGTAACAGATTTATATTATCTTAAGATGATGATCTGGACTTTTTTGATTAAGGTCTCTTAGATTGAAGTCTTTTTTAAGGTCCCTGTGAATGGGGTCCTTTCTGAGGTCCACGTTGAGGTCTCTGTGAATGGGGTCCTTTCTGAGGTCCACGTTGTGGTTTTTTAGCGTGAGGTGTACTTCTTGGATATTTTTTTTCAGATGGTTTTGAATAGTCCTTCTTATTTTCTTTACCTTTACCTTCCTTGCTTTGGGCAATTTCTGGAGTTGCTACCAATGTTAGGAAAATTGCAATGGTGAATAGTTTTGGTAATATTAGTTTCATTTTTTCTGACGGTAGAATTAAAGAGAAAAGAAGTGAAATTTAGAAAGATATTTCTATTACTATAGTAGGATTAGATTACCTTAATATTATTAGTTTATTTTTCTATATTAGTTCTAGATAATACAAATTCGATATGATCACTTTTTATGAGTTGTGCATCTAAATTTAGGCCTAAGCATTTAGAGCATGCTTTTGATAGGGCTAAGCCCAAGCCGCTATGAGATCCGTCCGTACGAGAAAGATCACCTCTCCATAACCTTTCAAAGAGATGGCTTAACATTTTTTCATCAAAATCTTTAATCGAATTGGAAATCCTTAGTATCTGTCCTTCAATGGATTGATTTCCACTTATGCATATAGTTCCTTCTGAAGGTGTATACTCAGTGGCATTCGAAAATAAATTATTTAGAATAAGGCGCAGTATTTTTGGATCGGTTTCAATTACATACTCGTTTGGAATGTTCATTGTTAAACTAATCTTCTTTTCTTCGGCTCGTTGGGTGAATGGAGACCAGCAATCTTCCGTAAACTCTCGGAGTGATATCTGTTCATATTCCAGATTCTGAGCTTCGTTCTCGTATCTGCTGAGTGCTAATAAACTTTCAATAATTTCCTGTAACTGCTGAGCAATATCTAGAGTTTCATTAGCATGAGATTTTACATCATTTTCAGGCCATCGTAATGCGACTTCTGCCATCATTTTTAATTCGGCGATGGGGGTTCTTAGTTCGTGAGCTAGATCCCCACTGAATCTCCGCTCTCGTTCAAAACCATCTTCTAATCTTTCCATTAGTTCGTTGAGATGGTCGCATATAGGAGAAAGCTCCATTGGTAGATCATTCTTGGAGAAGCGATCACTCAAAGAAGAAGAATCTACTGTTGCTAACCTGTTGCCTAGTGCGTATAGAGGCTTTAGGCCCTTCTTCAACGCAAAATGGACTAAAGAGAATGAGCAAAATCCTGCAATAATACCAACAGCTATTATTCCAAATAATAGGGTATTGAGTGTTTGTTGCATGGGTTTAGAACTCAAAGCAATGATTCCTGTCAGCTCGAAGTTTCGTGGCGGACCTTGCTCTTGATTTTGTGGTAGAGGTTCATTAATCGGTCTTCGGATCCCTTCATTTCCTCTTGGCCTTGGTCTGCCAAATCCACCCCGACGTAACTTTGAGGCCATGGCTCGCATCGTGTCTCCATTTTTGAGTGAGATATTGAAAAAAATAGGACTGTTCGATTCTGAAATTTCAGGAAATTTGAATTCCTTTGTAGGAAGTCCTTCTGATTGTCTGATTACTGTATCTTTACTTGCCCATACTATGTATTTAGGTCCTCCTTCGCTTAGAAAATCTGGCCATCTTTGAGCTATGCGATTTTCTGGAGTAGTACGGTTTTCGATTGTTTGAAAGTTTTCTCTTGGAGGCCGTACAATCAAATGATCAGGCCTTTGAGGTCCGGGGTTCCGAAAAGACGATCCGCCGATGAATCGAAGGGCGCCTTCCATTCTTTGAAGTTCGGAATCAATCTTAGCTATTTCGCCTTGCCTAACAGATAGGTATATTACTACTCCTGCTATGGCCCATAATAAACTTAAGCCTAGCAATAACCAGATAAAGAGATTTTTCCGAATTGAAGGCATTAGTTCTTTGGCATGAGTATATATCCTTGGCCTCTTCTTGTATGAATCAGTTCAGCATCATCTGGCCCCTTTACTAATTTTTTTCGCAGATTACAGATTGCAGAGTCGACCACATTACTCATAGGTGAAACAAGTTCATCATAAATGTGTTCTTCAATTTCTGATCTTGAAATGACTGCTCCTTGTCGCATTGCCAAGTATTCAAGGATTGCATATTCTCTGGCAGTAAGATCTATTAAATCGCCGTTACGCTTAACTGTTTTGGCAGAATTATCAATTATTAGATCATTTAAGGTAATAGTTGATGTGGATTTTTTATATGAACGCCTGCAAAGAGCTTCTATTCTTGCGAGGAGTTCTTCTAGTGCGAAGGGTTTTATGAGATAATCATCGGCTCCTTTTCTGAGTCCCTTGACTCTGTCAGCGATTGTGTCTTTGGCCGTTAATAAGAGGACTGGAGTGTCACGTTTCTTTTCCCTTAACTGCTCAAGGACACTTAATCCGTCTAGACCAGGTAACATGATATCTAGAAGGATAACGTCGTATGCATTCTCAGAGGCCATCCATAGTCCGTCATTTCCGTTGTCAGTGGAATCCACGGCGTAACCTGACTCCCTCAGTGCTTTTTCTATTGCTTCGCGGAGACGGTTTTTATCTTCTACAAGTAGAATGCGCATAATTTATTAGATTGTATGCGAATAATATGACCACATCATTACGTGAGTCATAATGGAATACTTAGCCGATTGATTATTTATAATGAAACACCTCTTTTCCAAGGTAGGAAATCATCCTGTCCTAAAATAACTGCTTTTGGTTTGTATGTGCCGCTAGCTGTTTCAATGAGCAGATCGAGGAGATTGTTTCCTAGTTCCTCTATTGAAGATTCGCCTCGGATGATTGAGCCGGTATCAAAGTCAATTAGATCAGGTAATCTTTCCGCTAGTTCGCTGTTAGTTGAAATTTTGATTGTCGGAGTTATGGGATTTCCTGTTGGAGTTCCAAGTCCAGTTGAAAAGACCATGAGATTAGCTCCTGACCCTGCCATGGCAGTCGTCGATTCGACATCACCTCCTGGAGTGCATAAGAGTGAGAGACCTTTCTTTACTACGGGTTGGGGATAATCAAGAACTTCAATGATCGGTGAGGTCCCGCCCTTCTTTGCAGCTCCTGCTGATTTAATAGCATCAGTTATTAGGCCATCCTTAATATTCCCGGGGGAAGGGTTATCTTTAAATCCTGAACCATGCGCTTCGGCTCGAGCATTATACGCTTTCATTAAAGACGCGAATTTGTAAGCAGTTTCCTTATCTATGCATCTGTTACAGAGGTCTTGTTCGACACCACAAAGTTCTGGAAATTCCGAGAGAATAACTGAGCCTTCAAGGCCTACAATAAGATCTGCGCATTGACCAATAGTGGGATTTGCGGATATTCCCGAAAAACCATCTGATCCACCGCATTCGACTCCCAAGCAAATATTGGAAAGGGCTGCAGGTTTCCGATTAATTTGATTTGCAGAAATCATTCCTATGAATGTTTCCTTGATGGCAGAATTTAGCATTTCGCGTTCTGATGCAAATTTTTGTTGCTCAAAAATAAGTAAAGGCTTGTCGAATTGCGGTGAACGAGAATGTATTTCTTCTTCTAAAAGGCTGACTTGGGCATTTTGACAACCTAGACTTAATACAGTTGCACCAGCAACGTTAGGGTGATTGATATATCCAGCGATTAACCCGCATAATGTCTGAGCATCTTCACGTGTTCCGCCACACCCCAAGCCGTGATCTAAAAATTTCAACCCATCTATATTTTCAAATAGAGGTTTTTGCTGTTTGGTGATTTTATCAGATTTTAGGGCCCGCAAATTTTTTTCGTCGGATCCGTCTTTGTAAGATTTCTTAAGATCTTGGGCAAATGAAGTGTAAGGATCATCGAATGAGTATCCGAGAGTTTTTCTTAATGCGGATTTTAGCATTTCAAGGTTCCGCGATTCACAAAAGACCAAAGGTACAAAGATCCAATGATTAGCTGTGCCTACTTTTCCATCGGAGCGATGATATCCATTAAATGTTTCATCTGAGTATTTTGAAATGTCTGGTAAATGCCAATTTATTTCAACGTTCTTCCCTTCATAAGGAGAAGACTTGTGCGCTACATTTTCAGTGCTAATCAGCTCTCCTGACCGTATTGTTTTTTTAGTCGACCCTACTACGACTCCGTACATTGTGATATCGTCCCCATCATTAAAGTCTCTTCCTGCCAACTTTTGTTTAGCTGGTATTAATTCCTTGGTGATTAATCCAGGTTCAATTTCTGTAGAACATTTGATGTCAGTAAGGGCAACGAGAACATTATCCTCAGGATCTACTCTAATAGCAATTTTATGGTGCATTATTGAGCTTGGAGATTAATTTACTGAGAATCTATTTCAGATTTGAATTGGTTTGGGCTTTATTGGTTTGGGCTTTATATGGCAACCATCTATTATTGTGTTTCATTAAGTAATCGGTTTATTTTCTTATAATATGTCAGTTCCGGCAAAAGAACCTAACTTTAATGACGCATATGAGCGGACTAGGAAGAGTTTAATTGAGCGCCTCAATAATTGGGAGGATCAAAAGAGTTGGGATGAATTCTATAAGACCTATTGGCGCTTGATTTACGGTGTTGCTGTAAAATCCGGTTTAAAGAATGAAGAAGCGTTTGATGCGGTTCAAGAAACTATAATTTGTATCGCTAAGCAACAAAAAGAAGGTAAGTATGATCCAAATAAGGGTTCATTTAAGGCATGGCTCATGAATATGAGTCGTTGGAGAATAGCTGATCAGTTTCGCAAAAGAAAAAAAGATAATGCTGTAGTTGATTGCCATGGGCTGGATGATTCAATAAGAACTTCTGTTATTGATAGATTTGAGGATGAAAATGGTCCTGAAATCGAAAGAATTTGGGAAGCAGAATGGAATAAAAGCATCACTGAGCGGAGCTTGGCAAAAGTGAAAGGTAAAGTTTCGCCTAAACAGTTTCAAATATTTGATTGTTACGTTGTTCAGGGCTGGTCAGCAGACAAGGTAAGAAAGGAACTGGGAGTTAGTATTGCGCAGGTTTATTTGGCAAAGCACCGTGTTGGTTCAATCTTAAAGAAGGAGATTCAAAAACTTGAAAAGCAGCTCTTCTGATTTTAGTGACAGATTCCCAGAAATTCCTGATCACGAAATGCTTAGAAGGATCGGGAAAGGGTCTTATGGAGAGGTTTGGCTTGCGCGTAGCGTTACCGGATCCATGCGTGCCATTAAAGTGGTTAACCGTAGAGACTTTGAACATGAAAAAACTTTCGAAAGAGAATTTGAGGGAATTAAAATTTTTGAGCCTATATCTCGGACGCATCCTGGCCTTGTGAATGTTTTGCATGTTGGGCGTAATATGGACGAAGGCTTCTATTATTATGTCATGGAATTGGCGGATGATAAGTTGAGTGGTTCTGAGATTATTCCTGATAAGTACATTCCAAGAACGTTAACATCCGAGATAGGAGACAGGCAAAGACTGTCAATGGATGAATGTGGAGAATGGGGTGCTACTCTGGCGGATGCATTGCATCACATCCACCAGTCAGGTCTGACTCACCGAGACATTAAACCTTCAAACGTGATTTTTGTGGAAGGGATTCCCAAGATCGCTGACATTGGCCTCGTGGCAGTTGCCGGGCAGCGGACATTTGTTGGCACGGAAGGTTTTGTCCCACCCGAAGGTCCGGGGGATCCTAAGGCAGATATTTATAGTTTAGGTATGGTTCTCTATGAAATGAGTTCTGGTAAAGACCGTTTTGATTTCCCTGCAATTTCAGATCCGAATGGGAATGAGGTGGAGAGAAGGAAATGGCGTGTCCTGAATGATATTATTTGCAAGGCATGTTCTACTCTGGCTAGGCAGCGTTACGATAATGCTCATAAAATGAGTCAAGATTTACTGTCTCTTGACAAGGGATTTTCATTCAATGCATTTATAGGTAAGTTCACAAGGGCTTTACTGCTCATGGGGTTGGTCATTATTGCCATTTTCACTGTATTAAATTTTGATTTTCTTGGGCCTTTTCATATTAATCAGAGTGAAGGACCCAATGGTGTCCTTTCTAATCAAAGTAATGCAACCAAAGAGGATAATAATGAGGAGATTGAGAAAGAAGAGCCTACGATCGGTAAAGATCGGTTTGGAAATGTTCGGATCACTTCTGTGCCTAGAGGAGCTAAAGTTTTTCAGGTTTTTGAAGATGGTAGAAATAGATTATTCAAAGGAACTGCTTCACCGGATTATTTTGAATCAGATGTTCCAATCGGCAGAGTTATCTATGAGTTAGAGTTGGAAGGTTACCGAGTTAAGCCAGCCGAAGGCATTGTCGAAAATGGTGAAACATTATTGATGGGGGGGCATTTGGAATTCTATAGACCTCCTATTGAGGGAAAGGAGTGGCGAAATTCACTTGGAATGAAATTCAGTTCACTTCAAGCAAGTCATGTTTCCAAGGTACCTTTTCCACTAATAAAATTTGAGGAGTACATTGCAACTTTATCAGAGGAAGTTGATTACCATAAAGTTGAATTAATTCTTCCTAATGAAGAGCCTCCTGTAATTTATGAGACTGCATTAGTGGGACCTCAGTTAGCCGAAATTTTTTTTAAATGGATGACTTTAGAAGAACAAAATAAAGGTTACTTAGCAGAGAATCAATACTATGAGATAAGAGTAGGTGTTGATCATGAGAAAAAAGATGTCATTTACGGGAAAGATGTTTTTGAGAATAGGGCCCCGCTTTTTGCTTGTGTGCGCACAGCAAATTATGCAGCACTAACACTTAGTTCCGTTCCGGAAGGAGCCTCTGTTTATATTAATGAAAATTATGAAGGTAAAACAGAATTGAGTCTCTCTGGTTTAACGCCCAATTCTATTGAGGTTCTTTTCCGATTAAAAGGCTATAGGGATGAGAAACGATTTATCGATTTGCAAGCCAGCATTGATCATCCGGTAAGTGTAAAAATGAGGGAGAGTAAAGGAGCCAATTTTGCCAAGGAATGGAAAAATTCCTTGGGTGTTCCGATGTTACCACTGAGAGAGAATGTCATGATGTCAGCTTGGGAAATTAGAGTGAAGGATTTTGATTATTACTGTTCTTTCACAGGAAAAAAACCTGAAAATAAGCCGGAATTTCCCCAAGAAAATGAACATCCTGTAGTTTCAATTAATCGGAAGGAGATAGAGGGTTTTTGTAAATGGCTGACTGAATATGAGAGGGATAAAGGACAAATTGGATATAACTTACGATACGAATTGCCAACTGATAAGGACTGGAGTTTGGCTGCGGGATTAAAATTTGAAGAGGGATCAAGTCCTGCGCAGCGAGACCGTCTAGTTAAAGGGGTGTTTCCATGGGGTGATAAATGGCCCCCTGAAAAAGAAACTGCTAATATTGCAGATTTATCAGCTCTGAGTTGGCTACCTGAGTCTAGTATTGTTAGTTCGTATAAGGATGGTTTTTCGCATACCTCTCCTGTTGCGAGTTTTGATCCAAATGCTAAGGGCTTTTTTGATCTTGCAGGAAATGTTTGGGAATGGGTGAAGGATTCTTATGGTGGAGAATCTAACTTTAAGAAATGGTCTGTTGCCCGTGGGGGCGGATATGATTCTCATTTGGAGGAACATTTTCTGTCATCTTATAGGAACGTTCATCCCTTCGGCCAAGGAGGTGCAAGTTATGGATTTAGGATAGTTTTAGTTATGGATGCCGAAGGCGAAAAGAATTGAAATAAAAGATACAGCTATTTAGGATATAACTACGCATTAACTTGTTTTTAGATATGGTAGAAATAGAAATTAATTACAATGGAGAATTGCGATGCAGTGCCAAGCACGGTTTATCAGGGGCAATTATAGAAACTGACGCGCCTATTGATAATCATGGTCGGGGAGAGGCATTTTCTCCAACTGATTTATGCGCAAGTTCATTGGGTGTATGCATGTTAACAATTCTTGGTATCGTCGCCAAGGATCATGAAGTTGATATAGGTGATGTGAGAGGTAGAGTCATAAAGGAAATGAGTTCTGACCTGCCTCGAAGGATTGCCAAAATTACAATTGAGATAAAAGTTCCTCTGCCAGCTGATCACCCTAAGAGGGAATTAATTGAACAAGCGGCAATGTCTTGTCCTGTCCATTTTTCCCTGCACCCAGACATTCAAAAGGAAGTTTCATGGAAGTGGATTAATGGATAACTTCTTTAATCTTTTGTTTTAGGAAAAAATCACATACCAGCATTCGATGATCTGAATGAACTGTTTTTATAGCACTGACGTCAATGATTTGAAGCGCCGAACTAGAATAGATATGATCGATGCGAATCACTGGGAAATAGTTGGTGAATGTGTTGCCGATCCCTTTTCCTTTGGAACCGAATGCATTTTCATATTCTTTTGGTAAAAATTTGAATAGGTTACTAGTTTGGGGAGAATTGAAGTCTCCACCGAAGATTTTTGGTCTATCAGAGGCGAATCCTTCATATTCTGATAATAATAGGCTTAATTGATCACGCCTTTCCTGACTCCCTTTCTGATGCTCTTTCCAGCAATCTTTATTCCACAGATCCCAGCGAGTCACTGCGCTGTCTAAGTGAATGCATAGGAGCTCGATTGTTGATCCATCTTCAAGTGTAAGCATTGCACCTGCAGCTCGATTGTAGAATTGGGAGGAGTAATTTCTTTTCGTTAATTTACCTCTAGCAATGATTGTGCATTGCAGTCCTCCGACAATTTGAATTTTTGGATCTAATAATTTATTATTAATTTTTTGAAGATCTGCTGATGACGGAGACTCTTGTAAAAAAACAACGTCAGGATTGTAATCAAGTGCTTCTAGCACGGCTTCAACTTTACGGCCATTACAATTAATTGATACAACACGTAATATTTTATTGGAGTTTATTGATGCAGTCTCAGACTTTGATTTTTTTAGTGTTGGAGTGAATCCTCGTTTCAATGATTTAATTTCATCTGATCCTAATAATGCTGTAATCATCCATGCTCCAAAGAACCACAGGAGTAGTTTTTTCTTTAGGCATATCGTTGAAATAATTATCAACACTAAACCGATTGCAGACCAGATCCAGATCGGAAAAACTGTCACAATGGATAACTGGTCGCTATTATAATTAAAGCTGAAAAGAATGAATGAATGCAATATTGTGGAAATCAATAATGCAAACCAGCCAATGGCATGTGCCATTTTGATAGCAAAATTAACATTTCTTTGCCTCTTTGAGTTCACCTCTGTAGACTCAATAGTATAACTCGTTGTTTGTTAATGCAAATTTCTCCGCTTAGCCTGTAACAAATATGATTTATATGAGGATCACCATAGATTTCTTAATAAGAAAAGATTTCATCCTCTTCAAAGAACCGTTTCAATTCATTGGTAGCGGATTCTCCTGAATCTGATGCATGACATACATTTCGCATTGTATCGACACCGAAATCGCCGCGGATCGTTCCCTTTTCGGCAACGTTTGAATCTGTTGGCCCGAGCAGTTCCCGAACACGCGCGATGGCGTCCTCTCCTTCGAGAGCCAGAGCAATAACGGGGCATGCTTGCATGAACTTAAGTATTTCAGGAAAGAATGGCCTGTCCGCTACGTGAGCATAATGTTCATTCAGTGTGTCAGTCGAAAGAGATATCATTTTCATGCCCTTAATTTTGAAACCTTCGCTTTCAAATCGTTTAAGTATTTCACCAACTATTTTTTTTTCGACACAATCAGTTTTAAATAGGATAAGGGTTGTTTCTAGTGACATTTTAAAATGAGTTTAAATGGACATTCAATAAAAACCTCAAGCTTGAGGAAAGTCAAAGAAGTGTTCACTTTGATGAATTGGTAAGGTGTAGTTATCAGTAATAGGTCTTTAATCTATTTCTCCACCCTCTGAGCCATTTTGTTTCATCTTTAGGTGCATTATTAACTCTTTGTGTGAGAACATGATCAGCGGCTTTGGCAAATTCCAGTGTTGCTTGGGTTACTGAGGGTTTACCTTGCATTTTCTGAAGCACTTGTAGCATTCCCCATCCCTTTCCTTTATAACGTTCTTTTTTGTTTGTTCCTTCTCCCTTGAAGTTTACATAGTCCATCAAAGCGTACTTCCCTTGAGAGCTATTCAGTAATGTATAGAAATTACGTTTAATTTTTTCCTGATTATTTATAGGAACTTGAATTAACATTTTCGGTAAGGCCTGTTCGAGACGAGTTAAAATGAAGGAGGTTTGCAAAGGAATGGTTCTATGAAGGAATTGCCTCAATTGATTCATTTGGGGAGAATTCTTAGATTCAATGAATTCTGCTCTTGAATTCCATGGACAGTCGGCTTTCCTGGCAATTTCTGGAACTCTCATTCCTTTTGAAGCTATAAATTGAATAAGCTTTGGGAAACTTTCTTCGAATGGTCCTTTTTGAACTTTGTGATACCAAATGAAGTGCCCAATACCCAGAGAAGCAAAATATTCACCTTTGTTCCAGCTCGTGAGCCCTTCTAGTGTTCCTCCGCACTCATTTTTCCAGATTCTATTACCGATTTGTTTTGCTTCTGAATTGGAAAGATGAATTACGCTAGTTCTTAAATTATGCTCTTTAGGCTCAACTGAGGCAGCTTTCCGGATATTTTGTGAACACGAGACAATTAGTAAAGCCGATATGATCGAAAGATTAGAGAGGGATCGATTTTCTTGATATATCAATTTATTAGTAGCTTTAATATTTAATGATATTCATTTATATAAAAAAAAGAATGTTTTTATTGAAATCGACAAATTTCATTTCAGCGTTAATCTAGCGTGATTCCAGTGTATAATTTGACCTAATTGATGATAATATTTGCCCCCAAGGAGACTGACTCTAGCGAAACTAGAGCAGCCCTAACTCCAATAACAATTAAGAGGTTAGTTGATATTGGATTGGAAGTTGAAGTTGAGTCGGGAATTGGAGCCGGGTGTGACCATTCTGATATTGAATATTCTGAATCGGGGGCAAAGATCATTACCGATAGAGGATCATCGTTATCAACTGCTGATTTTATTTTTCGTGTTAGAAAGCCTCCAGTTGAAGAAATAAGTATTCTCAAAGAGGGAGCAATGCATCTTAGTTTCCTTGATCCGTTCAATGATAGTGAATCCCTCCATGCCATGGCGTCCTCTGGGACAACTGCAGTGAGTCTCGAAATGATCCCCAGAACGACTCTTGCTCAAAAGATGGACGCTCTTAGTTCGCAGGCAAATATTGCAGGATACACTGCAGTAATATATTCGGCAGAAAAGCTAAATAAGATACTGCCCATGATGATGACTCCTGCTGGAACAATTTCTCCTGCAAAGTACTTCATTTTGGGAATAGGAGTGGCAGGGCTTCAGGCTATTGCTACAGCTAAGCGTCTGGGCGCTCGAGTCACGGCCTTTGATGTTCGTCAGGAGGCCCTTGAACAGGCAGAGTCCCTTGGGGCCAAAGCATTAAGAATTGATCTTGGTGGTGATTCCTCAGAAACTGGTCAAGTTTACGCGAAAGAGTTGACCCCTGAGCAACTTGATAAGCAGCGTGAAGAACAGGCAAAAGTATGTGAGGACTCTGACGTGGTTATTACGACAGCTAAGGTGTTTGGCAGGAAATCCCCAATACTTGTCACGAAGGATGTAATTGAAAGAATGAAGCCAGGGAGCATGATCATTGATTTGGCTGCTGAGTCCGGTGGAAACGTTGAAGGCACAGTGCTGGATCAAGAAGTTGTAACAGAAAACGGAGTCAGCATTGTGGGCATTGGTAATTTTGAAGGTCGCGTTGCCAGGCATTCGAGTCAGGTATTTTCGGCAAATCTTGGTAATTTTATTGAACATTTTTGGGACCAGGAAGAGAACTCATTTAAGTTTAATCTTGATGATGAAATATTATCTGGTTGTGTCTTAACGCATGCAGGAAAAATTGTTCATGAGAGATTTCTTGAGGAGAGCACGGAAGAATAAATTAATTATTTAATCAATGGAACTTATCTTACTTTTATTTACTTTTGTCTTAGCCGCTTTCCTTGGCTTTGAGTTGATTTCAAAAGTCCCCTCGCAATTGCATACACCATTGATGTCGGGATCTAATGCTATTTCCGGTATTACAATAGTGGGTGCATTGATTGCTTCCGGACAACAAGACTATGCTATATCTAAGTGGCTGGGTCTGGCCGCTCTTGTTCTGGCAACCATAAATGTTGTAGGCGGCTACTATGTAACTGATCGTATGTTATCTATGTTTAAATCAAAAAAAGACCAATAAGCAGGAACTTTCTTGAACTTGTAATCTTTCATTGCCAAGTATGCCAGAATCTATAATTAACGTTTCTTATATTGTCGCTGCGATCCTTTTTATTCTTGGTATAAAAATGCTTGGTTCAGCATCGACTGCTGTGAAAGGAAATAGGATTTCATCTTTGGGAATGCTTCTTGCCGTTATTGTGACCCTTTCCAAGAGCGGTCTTGATTATACTTGGATAGTGGCTGGTCTAGTTCTTGGAGGGATGATTGGATTGGTTGCGGCTAAACGAGTGCAAATGACAGGAATGCCTGAATTGGTAGCGTTATTTAACGGGTTTGGAGGTTTGGCGAGTTTGCTTGTGGGTTGGTCAGAGTATGAAAAGGTTCGGACCGAAGGGTGGGGCGTTTATATGGAAAAAGTGGGTGACGCGATGCCGGGTCAATGGTTTTTGGCTTTGGTCATTGTTCTTGCGGTTATTATCGGGGGCATAACGTTCACAGGTTCTATCGTTGCTTATCTTAAGCTTTCAGGAAAGATTGGTGGCACTGCTACAATTTTCCCATTACAAAAACTCATTAATTTATTAGTGATGTTGGGAGCTGTTGTGGCCGGGTGCTATTTTATTACAATAGTAGATAATCAAACGGCCCAGTTTTGGCTTTGGTGTGTCATTTTCCTATCACTGCTAATTGGTGTACTTGGTGTGATTCCTATAGGTGGGGGAGATATGCCCGTAGTGATTGCTTTATTGAATTCATTTTCTGGATTAGGAGCAGCAGCTGCGGGTTTTGTGATTACGAATACAGTACTTGTTGTGGCTGGTTGCTTGGTTGGGGCCAGTGGATTAATTCTCAGTATGATTATGTGTAAGGCAATGAATCGCAGTCTCGGCAATGTTTTGTTTGGAGGTTTTGGAGCCCTTACAAGTTCCGGAGGCAAGCAAGTTGAAGGAGAAATGAAAGCATTAAGTGTGAAAGATGCTTACTATGTTCTTGAAGCAGCTCAGAGTGTCGTCTTTGTGCCTGGTTACGGGATGGCTGTTGCGCAGGCACAGCATGTAGTTAAAGAGCTTTCTGAAATCCTTGAGCGGAACGGAGCCGAAGTGAGACATGCGGTTCATCCGGTAGCTGGCCGTATGCCAGGTCATATGAATGTTTTGTTAGCAGAGGCTGATGTTCCATATGAGCAGCTATGCGAAATGGAAGAAGTGAATGCAATTATACCGACAGTTGATGTTGCGATTGTGATAGGTGCTAATGATGTTGTGAATCCAGCAGCGATAGAAGACGAGGAGAGCCCAATTTATGGGATGCCTATTATAAATGTTCACCAAGCGAGATCAGTGTTTGTCCTTAAGCGTGGGCAAGGGGCTGGGTATTCTG
Source organism: Verrucomicrobiales bacterium (assembly GCA_013213965.1). Lineage (GTDB taxonomy): Bacteria > Verrucomicrobiota > Verrucomicrobiia > Verrucomicrobiales > DEV007 > EC70. The sequence goes on from JABSSR010000442.1 coordinate 18,367, forward strand.
GCATTATTAACACCCTCTTTTTCCGTGAAAATTGCAGAATGATCTATGGTGATGCTAAGGCCACTGTCGGCAGTATGGTTGCGCAGTTTGAGGAATAATTATATTTTTTCTCAGAGGCAACGTACCAGAGTCATAAGAGCAAATGCTGTTCCGTACGGTCGATGATAAGAATAGAAAGGATAATCCCACCAGCTACCTTCCTTTTCCTGAAGTGGTAAGATGATGGCAGCCAGTTGGCCTTTATGATATTCCGCGTTTTTAGTATCAGATAGATTTTCAATGCAGAGTGATGCATAGTAGTGACCGTAATAATAGAAATATCCAGCCACTTGGAACCAACTTTCATGGGGGATTGGACGTTTTCTTCCAATCGATAACCAGCCGTTCCGAGCCCATAGTTTATCCAGCCAGGTATCGAGCACTTTTTCTGTGACCTTTTCATCTCCCCATAATTTAAGGGCGATATTGCAGGCTTGAGATCTTCCAAGGCTTCCGCCTGGGAGGTTGATGCCTCGCATTGGTCGGAGCTTTAGATATTCACCGTAAGCATAGGAGAAGTCTGGTTTTTGTTGTCGTTTTGTGGCGTCAAATGCACGCTTAACGAGACGGTCCGGAACATCGACACCTATCTGTTCTGCTCTTTTTAAGGCAACTAATGCTGTTGAGTTCGTGAAGCTAATTGAGGAGGAGGATGGTTGCTTGGCCTGATAACGGAAATCATAATATCCCCATCCACCATCAACGCTCTCATATTTCTGAAGCATTTTGATTTGGTGTCTTATTGAATCTTTTATGAGTTTTTTGCGCTCATCTGAGGCTTCTTTCTTATTGTGCATCGCAACTAATGCAGCGATTCCATAAGAATGTCCCCACACGTTATAAAGTGCATCATGATTGGCTCTGCGAACTGATCCAAGGTTTTCCAGGATCCATTTCTCACCCTTCTCAAGAGCAGTCTTGACTTTTGGATCTTGATTTGCGGCGTTTGTTTCAATTAATGCATTAACGCACATTGCTGTAACGGCAGCCCGAAAGGCGTGGTGTGCACCAGGTACTGGTGCATAAATATTTAGGCCCTTTGTGTTTCTTGCGGAGCCCCATGATCCGTCTTTGTTTTGATTAGATATTAAAAAGTCAATGCCTTTACGGATAGAAGACTCTATTGCTCCTTTGGGCGGAGGTTGGCGAGAAGCTTTTTGGATGCCAGTGTCACCCGTCATGAGCTGAGGGTGAGTTACCAAAAATAAGGTTAAAAATAGAACTACCTTAGATGTTATTAAGCCTATTCCTGATCGTGAGTTAATCATTGATAGAATTTAAATTATTTAGTAACCACTTTTTCTCCTTCATTCAATCCTTCGAGGATTACCGTGACTTTACCATCGCTTGATCCGAGCTTCACTGAGCGTTGGATTTTTTCTTCACCGTTCATGATCCAAACATTGCTATCATTAAGTAAAGCATTTGGAACCGTAATAACTTTATCATATTCTGCAGCAATGATATTTACTTTTGCTGTCATTCCTGGAAAGAGAAGTGGGTCTTTGGTTTCTGCTGATAAGGTCGCAGAGAAAGAACCCGGGACATGATTTACACTAATCACTTTCCCTTTGATCTTTAGGGAAGGGTTAGATGTTGGAATTATTGTTGCGGCTAGGTCATTTTTTAAATGTGTGAGTTTTGCTTCAGGTACACTGGCTTTTAGTCCTAGGGAACCAGACTCAACAATAGTCATGAAAACTTCATGAGGTGCAAGTTTTCCTCCCGGAACAAGTTTTTTTGTTATTGCCGGAGCAGTGATCCATTTGCCATCTTTACTTAGCCCATAATAAAGGGTTCCGTTAGCTGGTGAAACTATCGCAAATGATTCAAGATCAGTCTTTAGTTTTTTGAGATTCTCTTCTGCTTTGGCTTGGTCGCGTTTTGCTTTCTGCACTGCGTGGCGTTTTTGCTCAAGTGTTCGAGGGAGAACAAACATGCTGTCTTGGAAAGCTATTTCGCCGATGGCGGAAGTGGATTTTTTTGAAGTTAGTTGTTGTGGCAGCGATATTTTTAACTGGCGATCAATTCTCATCTTAGATAAGCGGAGATTTTCGCTAGCGCGTTCGAAGCTGTTCTTGGCACGTTTTAAGATGATCTCTTCAGTCTCTTCTGTCAGATCGTCAGCTTCATACATTTTCAGTAACTGTTCGTATTCTTCTTTGGCGTAATCGTAGCTTTGCATGGCAAAATGCAGACTAAGTTCTGTGGCCCGAATAGCTTCTGGATGACCGACTTTTTCATAGTAACTTAAATTTTCATCAGCGATGTTCTTTTCCCTTTTAGTTTTCTCAATGATAAGAGGGGTGCTTTTTTCTAGAGATGCTAGCTCTGACTCGAGTAATTTTAGGGCTAACTTGGCAGCGGGGTTACCAATCTCAATTTCTTCTATCGCTTTTTTAAGTTTTTTTGTTTCAATGGTAAGGAGGCCCTGATCTTTTTCCACTCTAGTTCCATGTGACAAAGCTGAGATCAAAGTCATGTCAGCCCAAGCTTCAGGGCTTAAACTTATTTGGTGCTCCTTTTCTGCACTGAAGAAAGCGTTGAGTTCTACTTTAATATGGAATGGTCCAGATTTGGCAATGTGTTCACTGGGAGCCGGCTTTGACTGTTCCTTTGAATCATTGTTGGTTCCTGGGTTCGGTTTTTGATCTTCCGCAAAAACATGGCCAAAGATAATTGTTAAGGAAATAAGACTAGCGATGATTTTTCTTTTCATGTTCAGGTTGTTGAGGTGTTTTTCTTTGGCCAATTATGGTGCTTTTATGCTATTCGAATCGGTATAGATATTTAATTATAGAAGGGGTAAGATTATTGAAAATCTTAACAATTTAAAGTTCTTCTCCAAAATATATTTTCACATAGTTCATGCCCTTGCTCTCATCCCATCCCTGTTCTAATAAGTTTTCGGATTGATCTAAGAACTTTGACGTGAATGTTAAGTCTGCCCCGGTATCAAGTTTCATGCGTTTTTTTAGCCGTTTTTGTGCTTTGGTTGCCTCTTTCTTAGATATTGTGAACTGGTCCTTTATATTATTGCCGGCGTTTTCTTCGTATTGTTTTTTGAATGAGGTGAATTGGTCTACCAGCTCAGGTTCACCGAGGGCCTTTTCAAAATTTCCAATTTCAAAATCATCACTTTCATTTAGATAATTAAGGGCACGGTTAGCGACTGTCATCCGGGTATTTTGATCTGTTTCCGAGTTGAGCCCTTTGTTTGCGAAGTTAATGCAAAGCTCTCCAAATTTCTTGGTCAGATAATCTTCATCTCTAATGGGAGCAGCTGCCACGAAGTCTTTGTTCCAGAATTGCGTATTCCCAGATTTATCAAAGAGATACACAATGTAACCTTTTTCTTTTTGATAATTTAGAATGAGGCAACCCTTGTCGACTTTGTCTGGGTAAATTCCATGTTGGGTTGTCAGAGTCAGGTCTCCGTCATTATCCGAAATTTGCAGGAAAGGTACCTTGTTTTCGCTTTTTATAATACATATTCCCGATACAGATTTTCCTTTAATGATAATTCCTTCCATCATGGAAATGCAGAGATCTCCTGATTTTATGTTGGGGTGGTATGATTTCGTGTAAAGGTAATGAGCTATTTCTTTTGCTGAATTTAATAGATTATCATTGTCATTAAATACTGTATAAGCATAACCGAATAGGGGGTTTCCTTCTTCAGTTTTGGTTCTCTGCAATTGATGAGGGTCCAGAGATCTGAACGGATTCAAAAAACAACTCGTGAGAAGATCAGATTCTTCTTCATCAAATTTGCATAATTCCTTAGAGGTAAGAAGTGGCTCGCCTTTGAGAGGATTGCCAATTTTTGCTAGTGCAAGACTAGTGAGTCCGGCTTCTCTTAAGTTTACCGCTAAAGCCATGAATAGTAGAAAGAAGACCGCAGTGGCGAACTTGTATTCAAAAAATTCGAAGAATTATTCTTTAACTGTAATTGTTATTTCTTCTGAAATCACCGGAGGTTCATGTAATCTATGTAGGTGGTCAGCAAAGACCAACTTTAAAGTATGTTTTCCTGGTTTAAGCTCGAGGATTGCTTCTGTTTGTCCGGCTCCGAAATGTTTGAGTGTTTCTGACATGGGAAGCGGGAGAGTCATGTCAAACTTTGCTCCATCGATAATTAAATGATGGTGCCCCGTGTTGGGGAACTTTATCCCTGCGGGAGCAATGCCCATTTTCTTTAGGCCGAACCTAACTAGAAATTTCTTTTTTACTGTTTTGCCATCTTTAGGGAAAATAATGTAGGCCTTTGCACCTTTAGGCGAAGCCATTTTAGGCTCAGCTTCTGGCGCTGATTTTTTGGATTCCTCGGCAGATAAAATGCTGGAGGTGATAAGGATAATGGCAGCGGTTGTAATAGTGTTTATTATACTCATTGATTTTTTATTTTTGATTATAAGAGTTAACTAGGTTCTCTAATCAAATGTCGAGCATGTTATTCAAGATTTTATTATAAATTTAAAGCAAAGGGCCGGTTCCTTTTTTCAAGGATACCGGCCCATTAGACTGTAATCGATTATGCTTTAATTATTTAGAAACTAGATTTCTTGTTCCTTTTAAGAAGCCATTTGTGGTAATCTTTTTTGGTGCTGCATCAGCATCAAGATCTCCTATAGCGTATTGTATTCCTGCTAGATAGTGTTTGAGAACATCAGGGTTCCAGTAAATTTCATCTCTGTGTCCAAGTGAGC
>JABSSR010000443.1 GCA_013213965.1 Verrucomicrobiales bacterium
ATTGGAATTGGTATTGCTATTAAATATGCTGATTCCGAAGGCAATGATTACTCTTTGAAAAAAGGCCAGGCAAAAAAATCAGGTGATAATAATTCAAAATCCAATAAAGGAAGTCACTGGCCGGTTCTGATTTCCCTTTATGTCACAGGTGCATTCTTATTGTTTTCGGGGGCAATGAATGGGAATTGGATATTAATTCTTATTGGGTTGATTATAATAGGAATTGGCATTGCTTACCAAAAAGTAATACATGACAGGAAGAAAAATTCTTCCTGAATTTAGAATTGGGATCTGCGAAGGTTGTCGTTTAACTCTTTTTGCGAGATAAAGCGATAATCCCTACGAGCAGTACTGCCGCGAGCACGAAAATGCTAACAACCAATAGGTTATTGTTGGAGCTTTCAGCTGTGGCTTTAGGGGCATCTTCACTAGATACGGTCTCGTCACTGCTGTCCTCAGGTTCTTCCTCCTTTGGTTCCTCTTTCTTAGGCTCTTCTTTCTTGGTGGATTCTCCTCCTTTAAACTCCCCCTTGGCTTCGAGGCTCTTTCCGCCTGCCAGATCTGCAAGAAGCATGGTCCACACAATGGCACCGTCTTTTTCCTTGCCGTTATGACTGACGGCAGGAGCATGGACCCGAATAGTCATGCCTGCATCTCCGAACATTTCTTTCATCATAGATGCTGCGAATGCGGCCTCTGTAGGATCGGTATCCTCTTCTTTGTTTCCCTCCATTATGGCGTTCAATTCGAACGTTCCTGACTCTGTTTTTATAAGGCTAAAGTCATTATTTTCTGAAAGGCCTTCTTCTCCCCCTAATTCTTCGATCCCTGATCCGAGAGAGGATGATTCCATTACTTCCTTGATCTTGGTGATGTCAGATAATTCAATAGTGTAGATGGTTCTTTCGTACTTGCCGTCGCTTGACTCCTTGAATTCAGCGCTGGTCACATGCTTTATTTTTTTTAATTCTTTGATGACTTCTTCCGGTGCTTGTCCAAATGGAATCGCTTCCGGTTTTTCTGGTGCGGCTCCTTCATCTCCTTCTTCCTCAAGACCCTCAAGATCTCCAAATCCCTTTTGAAGATCCATCATGGCTTTAAATTGTTTAGATAGACCAACGTCAAAGACTAACTTCCCGCTCCCATCCTCATTAATCCAAATGTCCTGTTTAACATCGATGCACCCTGTTATCAGTAAAGTGAGGAGAGCGATTGATGGAGCTAAGATTTTATTAATGATTGTTTTCATGACGTTCTAAATTGAAGTGTGATTAATATAATTATGATACCAAAAAATAATGATTATAAATGATAATTCTTTTTCTTTGTTATGTTCTATTAAGTTTTACTTATAGAGTGACCCTTTGCAGGGGCCAATTATAAAAATCGGGTTAAATTATAAGGGCTGAAGAAAGGCTACCATAATGAGGTTTTTTGTATGCAGTTTCAAGTTTTATGAGTTTAGTGATGGGAAACTCTATAGATATTCCTAATAAACTGTAATTAACATGGATAAAAAGATAGTGACGAGGATCCAATTAATGAATCCGGTATTGTATGTTCTGATTCTATTAATGGTGACTGATCTGAAGGCTGATGATTCTGATTTGAGTGCAAGGATGGTTAGAACCACAATTAAGGATGGCAAGGTAGATATGTCCGTCCGCCTCTTCCGTGAATTTGATTGGAGAAGAGCTAATTATATTTCCAAGAAGACTTTTCCGGGAGATGCTCCACCATGGTTGCCGGATCCTCCGAGGACCAGGCACCAGTTGACTTGGGGCGGTGGAGGTATTTTTGAATGGTTTCAGTTCGATTTTATTGAGATAGGGAATTATGTGTTCGTGGACGAGTTTACTGTCAGAGCTCAGAGGTTCGGAGGTAACGTTATTGTTGGAGTCTTTGACCCTGTCAAAAATGTATTACTCTTTGATGGGCTAGAGTATGTTCCCGAACTTCCGATTCCTGAAATTAAAATAAAGGCTTCCAATGACCTGATTAACTGGATTGACGTTAGTGGACCGAAGGAAGTTACCCGTGAATTTAATTGGGGGGATTCTGTTTCAGTAAGCTTTAATCGCAAAGACAGGGACTCTGAATATTTTTTGATTGAGGTAAATACCAAATAGACAAGGACCATTTCCTTATGGTCCTTTAAATGAATTAGTTAGCAATAATTCCATTAGAATGCATCGATTTTAATAGAATTAGACTCTAGACAATATTGAGGTATTTTAGCGTAACATTAATACTCTCTGCTATGAAACCCCCTCTTCTTCTAGCCCTATTACTTCTTTTGGTGGGATGTGAAAAAAAGAATCAGAATAACGGTTCTGATGAAATCCCTAATGATGATAAGACCACTTTACAACCGAAATTACCTAAAGTGGCGGAAGAGGAGGCATCTCCAAGCGTTTTTAAATATTTAGCTCAAGGAGGCCAGATTGTTATAACTGGCTATAATGAAGAATTTTTTGCGAAGGCGAAATCTGAAGGGAATGGGGGTGTTATTATTCCTGAAGAAATTGACGGGATGCCGGTAACGATCATTGGGCGCAGGGCATTTTATCGCTGCGATGGGCTCACGAGTGTAAGTATACCCCCGACCGTGGTTAATATAAGACTTCAGGCATTTTCAGATTGTAAGAATTTGACCGATGTCGTTATTTCAGAGAGCGTGACTGAGATTGAAACTGCGGCTTTTATTCGATGCGGTAAATTGAAGTCAGTTACATTTTTAGGGGATGTTCCTCGAGTAGGTGAAGATCTATTTTATTTTAGTCATCCTCATTTGGCGATTTATTATATTCCTGGTACTGCTGGATGGGGTAAGACATTCTGTAAAAAACCAACGAGACGTGTAGTGATGGAGAAAGTTTC
>JABSSR010000444.1 GCA_013213965.1 Verrucomicrobiales bacterium
CCTGCCAATTTATTATTAATAGATATGAAGACATCTCCTGCGGGTGTCATTTTGGATGTGAATCCAAAGTTCAATTTGGATAGAGGTTCCTCAGTCTGGACTCTGCTTATTTGTCCATCGACACAGGTAATAAAACGAAGATATCTGTTATGTAATAATAACGCGAACCCTTGTGAATCACCTCCCTGAGCAATGATCACGCCGTTTGGTTCAGAGGATTTTACTTTTCCTTCTAGAAGAATTCCACGATTTGCTATGTTTGGTGATTTTTCCTGAGATAGCTGATCACCAGATTTTAATTTAAATGATTCCTGATCACTTAGTTTTTTTTTACTCTTGGCTTACCTCTCCATGTTCCGATTGGTGAAACATTGGCTCTGTCAGCATATTCTTGATAGGCCTTTGATAGTTCTTTAACAATTTCTATTTTGTTCTTTGAAAGATCGCGAAGTTCTGTTCTATCTGTTGCCATGTCATAGAGTTCCCAAGGTCTATTTTCTTTAGATACAAGTTTCCAGTTCCCTTTACGAATTGCACGATTCCCTTCATGTTCCCAGTAAAGAGCGTCCCGCTGAATTTTATTTCCCTTGAAGGCAGTGTTCAGACTCTTCCCTTCTAAGGGTTTTATTTTTTCCCCATCCCTTTCCTTTGGATAATTAACTTTTCCTAGATCTACGCAAGTTGCCATTATATCAATGAGATGCCCTGGTTGATGATCAAGTTCTCCTTTGCGTTTAATGCCTTCAGGCCAGTGAGCAATTAATGGGGTGCTTATCCCTCCTTCATGAACCCAGTGCTTGTATTCTCTGAACGGAGTGTTTGAGGCATTGGCCCATCCCAGACCATATCCAATGTATGTGTCCGCAGGACCAGGCATTACTCCTGGACCTGTGCGGACTGGGTATCCGTTTCGGGTCTGTCTAGGTTGCATTCTTGTCTGCAATTGATCCTTTGTCATCGGGGAAAGGCTTGGTTTTTCTGCCCGCGGGCCAGTTGATTTATTTTTTGATCTTCCAAAGGCTTCTGCGCATCCGCCATTATCTTGTAAGAACAGGATCAGCGTATTGTCCATTTTCCCGGTACCTTCAAGTGTATCGATGATCTTACCAATTCCCTGATCCATTTCATCGACCATTGCAGCGTAGACTTCCATGCAGCGTATTTCCCATTCCTGCTCTTTGATTCTTCCCCATTCCCAGGGCTGTGGTGAAAGTTCGGTGTTCTTCTTAATGATCCCTAGTTCCTTCATTTTTTGGAACCTTTTCTGGCGAATGACGTTGTAACCGGCATCGTATTTTCCTTTATACTTAGCAATGGTTTTTTCACGTGCATGCATTGGCCAGTGCGCTGCAGTAAAAGAAACATAACAAAAGAACGGATCATTGGGCTTGGATTTTACGTGCTCTTGAATGTAACGCGTTGTCTGGTCAACGATGGCATCAGTATAAAACCATGGCTCTTTGGGATTGTATTCGGGGTCATTGACTGGAGTAATTTGGGTGTTGTCTCTGGTCAATGTGTTTGGGTCCCAAAGTGATCCTGCTCCATGAATTGTTCCGTAGAAACGATCAAATCCTCTTTGCTTAGGCCAGTTATTTTTTGGGCCGTCTGGAGAAATATGTTTAGTGACATGCCATTTTCCAGCCATATAGGTCCCGTATCCTGACGTTTTAAGGGCTTCCGCGATGGTTAGGCATTCACGGTTAATTTCGCCTCTGTACCCATCATGCCCACGGTCAACCATCATCCAACCAACGCCTGCCTGGTGAGGGTAGAGGCCACTCAGTAGTGAGGCTCGGGTAGGGCAGCACCGAGCAGTGTTGTAGAATTGAGTGAAGCGTAATCCATTTTCCGCAAGCTTGTTAAGCCTTGGTGTATCAATTTCGCTGCCGTAACAGCCTATATCTGATATGCCCATATCATCAGACATGATAACGATGATGTTAGGCCGTTCTGCAGCACATATTGCTACGGCTATGCTAATGCTAAGTAAGAATGAAGTGAGAATAGTGTTCATGGAATATTTTTGATAATTTATTGCTCAATCAAGTATTCCTCCAATGCCATGCCATGACTTAGTGGACTTCAGTGAGTTGAATTTTTTGGGCCTTTAAAGAAATTTCTATTCTTCCTTTAGCATACCCAACTTTGCGAGTTTTGGCCAAATGACAGCTCTGCAGTAGCCGAAAGTTTTATTATTATCAAAGAAGTCCTGATGGTAATCCTCTGCCGGATAGAACTTACTTATCTTTGTAATTTCTGTTACTATTGGGCTATCAAATTTCCCTGACTTATTCTTTTTGGCTCTGGAATTTTCTGCAACCTTTTTTTGTTCTTCGTTATGATAGAATATGGCGGATCGGTATTGAGTTCCTTCATCCGCACCTTGTCTGTTCAGGGTCGTGGGGTCATGCAATTCCCAAAACACTTCGAGTAATTTATCAAAGGATAGCTCTTTAGAGTTGAATTTCACTCTTACTATTTCTGCATGTCCTGTAGTGCCGGTGCATATTTCTTTATAAGTGGGATTCTTTGTTTGTCCTCCCATATAACCGGACTCTACGGTCCTAACTCCCTTGACTCTTTCAAGGACAGCTTCAATGCACCAGAAACAGCCTGCTCCAAGGTCAATGGTTTCCAGCTTGGCCTGCTCTTCTTCTGATATTTTCTTTTGGGTAACTTTTTCTACTGGTTTCACTCTTTTTCCCCCGAGGATGGCCTGACCTGCGAAAGCAAAAGTTGCTATCACAAGGACGGCAGCAATTAATTTAATTAAATTTCGGATCATGGTTTTGTTTTATATAATATCCCAGTGACAGGAGGCTAAGTCAATGCATCAGAGCCTTGATTATGCTTCTTTCTTGCAAGGAGCTTTAGAACTTTTAAGTTTATAATTATGATAAAAGAACTTTCTTTAGTTTTCATTATTTTAAGTGCTTCTTCCCTTTTTGCTGGCCAGACTGCTCAGAAAATGAAGGAGCAGGTCAGCGGGCAAAAACTCTCTTATTGGATCCACGTTCCTGACGTGGCCGCTCCTGCTGATGGGTGGCCGATGCTTCTTTTTTTGCATGGGGCTGGAGAGAGGGGAAGAAATTTAGAGAAAGTCAAAATTCATGGGCCGCCAAAACTAATTGATAAATTTCCGGAATTAAAAAATTCTGTTGTCGTTTCCCCGCAGTGCCCACGTGATAGCTGGTGGGTTTCAAAGACTCTAATGGCCCTTGTTAAGGAGGTGTTGAGTTCACATGGGAAAAAAATAAATGAGCAGAGAATTTATGTGACTGGGTTGAGCATGGGAGGTTACGGATCCTGGGACTTAATCTCAAAAAATAATGATTTTTTTGCGGCTGCTGCACCAATTTGTGGAGGAGGAAGTATTGATCGGTTAAAAGGAGTTCTTAAAACGAAAGATGCTAAACCTTTTGATATTAACGATTTGATTACAGTGAAGGACATGCCGATCTGGGCCTTTCATGGGTCGAATGATAAGGCAGTGCCGCAAAAGGAAAGCGAGGTCTTGGTAGAGGCTTTAAAAGAAGCCGGCAATGAGAGTATCAAATTCACTTCATACAAGGGAGTCGGTCATGACTCATGGACACGAACTTACAATAACCCTAAATTTTACAAATGGTTGTATTCACACGAGCGTCGTTCCGGAGGCTGAGATACCCTAAAGAATCGTTTTAATTTTGAATAACTTTAAAGAACAGGCTCCGGGCTTCGACTCCTTCCGGATTTTCAAATCGATAAGTCGTCGATTCTCCGCCTGAGTCGATACTGTCATCGATGTCTGCGTCCCAGTTCTCGAGGGATGTGTTATATAGGAGCATGTAATTTCTTCCTGGCTTGGAATCCCAGGTCACTTCTATCTCGCCGGATTCAATGTCATAGATAATTGCTGTAATTTGAAATGGCAATTTTGATCCGATCGGACTGGAGCCTTGGGCAAGTTCAGTTATTGCTTCCGATTCAAGTACCATGTCCCACATGGCAATGTCGTCGGCCAGCCCCATGTAACCACTTCCACCACCATTACGCCCACCGATGATCAGGTTACCACTACCATTAGGAGCACGTTTGCTGCCTTCCCAGTCAAGATCGCCATCAAGGTAAATCTTACCGGTGTCCGTTTCTCCATCATAGGTCCAGGCGGCATGGATCCAACCATCTTCGTCTGCTTCAAGGTAACCATTAAGATTTGTGGCGCCGTTGGTGTCTGCTCCCCAGTGAGCCTGATGCAGGAATCCTCCGCTACGGATGCCATTGTGAATGCCTTGATTTGTCTGACCGAATAGGAACTTGTCGCCTCCGAGATCAGTTGGTTTGAGCCATGCGCTGAACGTATAGCTGCCTTCTCCACTAATAATTTCTGCTATCTCAACACCAGGGACATTAAGAAGTCCGTCATCAAACTCAATAGCAGTTCCAGGGCTAGATCCTTGCGGCGCTCCTCCTGGAACTCCTAATGTGGTCTGACCTGGGCGGGTCACATCCGCATCATTTCCCCTATCTGCCTTGTCAGTTACCAGATCTCCCTCATCCCCTTCGAAATCATAAAAGAAAAGAGGTTCGTCGACGGGTGGTGCTTGGGGCACGCTGTTCGCATTGAGTGGATTACTACCTGCTTCTATCTCTTTTAAATCCGAGTAACCGTCCTCGTCCGTGTCGTCCTTGGTCGGATCAGTGCCGGAATCTTTTTCCTCGCTGTCGCTGAGTCCGTCATTGTCCGTGTCTTTACTTAGGGGAGATGATTTTCCGGCGACTTCAGTGCCATCATCCAAGCCATCTTCATCGGTGTCGGCTTTGTTCGGGTTTGTTTTATTGTCGTATTCGTCTGCATTTGTGAGCCCGTCCTGATCAGGATCCGCTTCGGGATCATCGACTCCGTTCCTTGTTTCCCAGAAATCTGGTAATCCGTCTTCGTCAACATCAGTATTGTTTTGAGGGATCGGGCTAGCTCCTTCGGCCAGGTTGGCAATAATTTTTTCAGCAAGCACATCGTTCCAGACTGCAATGTCATCGATGAGTCCAACGTAACCTGCTTCACCGCCATTGCGCCCACCGATGATAAGGTTACCGCTACCGTTTGGAGCTCGTTTATTGCCTTCCCAGTCAAGGGCACCGTCCAAATAAATCTGCCCAGTATCTGTTTCTCCATCATAGGTCCAGGCCGCGTGGATCCAGCCGTCCAGGTCATTGTCCAGATAATCATTCAGGTTCGTGGCACCGTTGGTATCTGCTCCCCAGTGAGCCTGATGCAGGAATCCTCCGCTACGGATGCCATTGTGAATTCCCTGGACCGTTTGGCCCCAGAGAAACTTATCGCCTCCAAGTTCGGTCGGTTTCAACCATGCAGTGTAAGTGTAACTACCATTATCTTTAATAATGTTACTTAAGTTGATTCCTGGAACGTTCAGTAAACCATTATTCAGTTCTACTCCAGTTTCTGGAGAGGATCCGCTCGGTGCTCCTCCAGGAACTCCTAAGGTAGTGCCGTTTGGTCTTGTGACTTCTGCATTGTTCCCTGAGTCACTCTTATCAGTAACTGTATTGTTATCATCCCCTTCAAAATCGTAAAAGAGTATGGGCATGAGTGGATTTGGAAAGCTGTTTTCATCTAGAGGGTCTGTCTTTGCCAATATTTCTGCTTGATCTGAATAACTGTCGCCGTCCGTATCTTTTTCTGTTGGATCGGTTCCGATTTCGTTCTCTTGGCTATCCTCGAGTCCGTCATTGTCGGTATCTATGAGAACAGGAGAAGTGCCTAAAGCAATTTCTTTTCCATCATTTAAACCATCACCATCCGTGTCTGCTTTTTGAGGGTTCGTTCCTTCCTCAAATTCATCAATATTAGCAAGCCCGTCCTGATCCGGATCGGATTCTGGGTCATCGACGTCGTGCCTGTCTTCCCACCAGTCCGGTAATCCGTCCTCGTCAGCATCTGCAACCTTTCCTGATACTGGACTGGCTCCTTCGGCCAAAGATGCGATAAATTCTTCACTCTGTACATCCTCCCAGATGGCAATCTCATCAATGAGTCCAACGTAACCGCCTCCACCACCGTTACGCCCACCGATGATCAAGTTGCCGCTACCGTTCGGTGCATTTTTAGCACCTTCGTAGTCAATAACACCATCGAGGTAGATCTGACCAGTGTCTGTTTCACCGTCATAGGTCCAGGCTGCGTGGATCCATCCGTCCAGGTCATTGTCCAGATATTCATTCAGGTTCGTGGCACCGTTGGTGTCTGCTCCCCAGTGAGCCTGATGCAGGTATCCGTTGTTACGGATACCGTTATGAATTCCTTGGACCGTTTGGCCGAAGAGGAATTTATCACCTCCTAGATCAGTTGGTTTGAGCCATGCGCTAAAAGTGTAACTGCCTTCTCCACTTATGATTTTAGTTAGATCAATGCCTGGAACATTGAGAAGGCCATCATTTAATTGGGCTGCAGTGATGGGACTAGATCCTCCCGGCGCGCCTCCCTCGATCCCTAGGGTAGTCTGATCTGGACGGGTCACTTCAGCATCATTTCCCCAAGATCCTTTGTCTTTGACTATGTTTCCTTGGTCTCCTTCGAAATCGTAATAAGCTA
>JABSSR010000445.1 GCA_013213965.1 Verrucomicrobiales bacterium
ACCAGCCTTTATCCTTGAAGGTCCCCACGCAAATGTAGGCACTCGGAGACCTCCCTCATAAGATGATCCCTTGGACCCCTTGAATGTGCCGGCAGATTGAAAGACAGAAGGGCTCCATCTCTTTCCTTTGATATAGGCTTCCCTATGAGGACCATTGTCCGAGGAGAATATGACAATGGTATTCTTGTCGATTTTAAGGTCCTTAATGGTTTGTAAAATATCTCCGACACAGTGATCTATTCGAGTGATGGATGTGGCGAATCGTTCGGCAAAATCCGTTATGCCCTTACCCGTATAATTGGGATCACGATAATGATCGATGGTCCCCTCTGCCGTATTGATCATTTTGCCGGCTCGTCCCAACCATTTGAGTCCACCCCTCACTCCTTTCCCATCGGGATAGGCAACGGTAGGCAATTGCAGTGCGGCATGCGGCGTGTCATAGGCCAAATACATGAAGAATGGTCGCTTTGGATTATTTTTAGTTTCATCAATTATCATTTGTTTCGCCTTGGCGGTCCACAAATCAGTGGTGTAGCATTTGTCCAGCCCTGCGGAGACTTCATTATTATTTTCCCATACCTGTTTTTTCTGCTGATGAGATTTATTATCTCCAAGTTCCCAGAAATTGGCGGGATAATGTTGGTGCCCATCAACGTGTCTCACATAACCATAAAAATAATCGAATCCTCGCTTGGTTGGATAGCCGGCCCATTTTTCCGGCGAATGTCCCCATCCCTGCAAGCCGTACTTTCCCAGATGTATAGTGTAATAACCTGTTTTTTGCAGAGTGTTGGCAAAGTTCCAGTTATCTTCTATGGCCTTGTCGAATTGCATATTGCGGACGTTCGAATGGCCCTGATGCATTCCCGTTATCAAAGAAGCTCTAGAAGGAGCACAAATAGGAGCGGGACAATAATGTCGGTTCATTATGGTGCCGTTCATTGCCATTTGATCCAATTCGGGGGTTTTGATTTGAACCCCTTCGCGCTGCTTTTGAAAAAGAATTCCTACGTCTCCGTACCCCAGATCATCAGTTAATATAAATATAATATTGGGCTTTTGGGCAAAGAGCGGTAGGGCCAGAAAAGGTGATAAGAGAAGACTGCAGAGTAAGATTAGAACACGTTGCATATGAATTAATTTTTTATTTGTCTTTTTTTGTGATGGTAAGAATCATCGGCAATGGGCGGATTCTTACTCTACCGAAAAATCGGTCCGAGGGGCTGTTCATGATCTTCATTTTACCGTCTTTAGCGAGTAGTCCCATGACGCTACTTCCGCCCCCATCCATATTCGTTGCACTCCAGCAACCGAGGTCTTTCATGACAGTTGCAAGCTCATGCATATTCATCCCTTCGCTGTAACTTTTTTGTCTTCCATCAACTACTACGAGCCAGAGAATTTCTCCTTTCTTGTCAGTGCCTATTGAAGTTCGTGGGTGCCGGGGTCCTCCTTCACCGACTGTGAGCTTGCCTTTTGAGAGGATCAGTTGGAATCCGGTAGTGGCCTCTTCGGGCTTATCCTCAGGCCCGTGTCCAAAGTGAACGCCACTTTGAGCGTCAAACCACACGGACGTATTCCCAGGAGACGTTGTGCTGCGCATTTTTCCCTGAGTGCCTGCTAGGCCATGAATATCGACCGGTTGCCCAGGGTACCAGTTCCTGTTCTTTCTGCCATTAGCATTAGGAAAACTGTCCCATGGATTAGTGTTTACGAAAGCCAGAACCGATGGGTTTGAGGCCAGTTTTCTTGGATCAGTCAGTGACACTTCAGCCGGTCCTTCTCCGTACGGGTCCGGTCCGAGAGCCACTTTGGGTTTTATTTTTTTTGAGGCCAGATTAATGCGTAGGACATGTATTCGATTGGGGATCGGTTCAGTGGATTTTTTCAATGTATAATTGATACCTAGCTTACCGAGGTCCGTTGTATTTTCCGACTCGGGTTCTACGGCTGTTAGACTAAAAATTGAACATTTAATAACGAGAATAATAAAATATAATCGGTGCATTACATTAACCTCCTATCGATTTAAAAGTGCTTTTTATCTTATCTAACTTTCCAATTGTCAGGTAAAATTTATATGAAACTTTCATCCCTTTTTTGAGTGAAAATGTTCTTATAGGCGCAACGTAAGAGCAAGATGATCCATTAGGATCATTCTTGCCTTTTCCTTTAAACCTATAACAAGTGAAGTCTTTCGTTCCTGGCGTGAAGATCCCTATACCCCAATCATTTTTATTTAAGTAGGCAAACCAACTTTTATGACTCTTCCCATATTCGTTGGGCCATTTCGGTATCTTGCGGATTAATTTATCTGACCCCGGATAGACTAAAGTAGAGAGGTCTGCATCAACAAACATTGCAGGCATTTCTTGATGATTATGAGAAATTTGGTCATCTCCGGTGTATTCTAATTCATAAGTAATTTCGGCATATGTATCTATTAATGAAACCTTCAAACTCATGATTGCTTCGGGGCAGCTTTTCCCATTAGACCAATTCAATGGCTCCACCTTAGCCGTTATTATTTGGCCATTAATTTTAGAAAAATTTAGAATTCTCGATTTATTCCCTTTCCAATCTCCACCTTGAACAGGGTTATAGCGCCAAGGTTTACCATTCCACTTAGAACCATCTTTATCACCATAATAAGATTGCTGTATAAATCTTCCCTCATCGAAATTATTAAGAAGATTTTTTTTAGTGATGCTTTCCCCAAAAAAACCAATGCAGGCCCCTCTAGATTTATCGACTCCAATCCTTATTTTACCGTTATCTAGGTATTCCCATTGATGGTTTAAATCAGCTCTTAAAAAAGTGACTAATAAAAGGACGAATAGAGAAATTATAGATATAATTCTTTTCATTTTTAGTAAGCACAAACAATCAAACCTATAATATCAGCAAAATAATAACGATCTTTTAATAATCTTTTTATCATACCTGAAGGAGTGGAAAATTTTAATCGTTATGGGATCTAGACTCCATGGTTTTGCCACAATATATTTATGTAATTAATGTTTATAAGACTCGCTACAGTCATTTCATTTCTTATTACTTTGAATTGGGGAATAGCTATCGAATCTTTTGATCATGTCGCTACGATCAAGGCGCTGGACAATGATGACGCCAAGAAGGGCCGCGAACTCTACGCTGTGCATTGTTCTTCTTGTCATGGTAAGGATGGTGATCTTGCACTTAACCCACTAGCTAGACGATTCGCCAAAGATGAGCTGAAGTTTGGCAGTGATCCTTATTCTCTTTGGAAAACGATCAGTTACGGTAACGGATTGATGTTTCGCTGGGATGCTGTCCTGACATCAAAGGAGCGATATCAAGTCGCTCATTTTATTAGCGAATTGATTCTTAAGAAAAATAATCCAAATCAATACTTCACGCCGAGTGATGAATATTTTGCTCAACTCCCTGCCATTGCGGAGGCCGACGAAAAGGAACAAGAGTCCAAGGTTCAAAAGGTTGAGGCTGCACCCGGAATGATCGATGGCACTGGTGGCAAAAACATGGTTTATGGTCCCTTCATGCAGCATGGAGTCGCTTACGGCGCCATCAAGGACAAGAACGCTGAGTACATTGCTAACGTCACTGAGAAGGCGATCATTGTTGATCTGCCGGGCAATGCCGTGATCTGCTACGATGCTCATCGGCTCAGTGTAAGTGGCCTATGGCAGGGGAAGCTTGCGAATACTGATAATACGCACCACACCAGCTACAAAGGCGAATATTGCCTCAGACCGGGAAGCTCCCCATCATACACAAATATAGATGCTATTGGCTGGAGTGTTGGAGAACCAAAAAGGTCCAAGACCCGTGACCATTATCATTACAAGGGTCTCTATTTGGATGGTAATACTGTTGTTCTCAGTTACAGCGTTGGCAGTCGCGATATACTCGAGTCGCCGGGAGCCAGTGAAGATGGCAATGTAGTGTGGCGTAATTTTAAGGTCGGTCCCGGAGATAAGGAACTATTTTGTTTGGTGACGAGCGGGGACTCGAAGGCAACGGGTGGAAAGTTGGTGCAAGGAGAAGGAGGCACAACCTGGCTTTCTCTTCCACCATCAAAAACCCCCACTTCGGTTTCGGTTGCCATGGGTGATTCACCTTTGAGAACTGGTGAAGACGATTTAGAGAAGCACACGAAGGGCGGACCACGCCGCTGGCCACAAAACGTGCAGACGGCAGTCGCACCGGGAAAGAGTGTTGATGGTTATGCTTTGGACCAGCTGACTGTTCCATTAGCTAATCCATGGGGTAGCTGGATGCGCACGACAGCAATGGATTTTTTCAGCGACGGCCGCATGGCTGTTAGCACTCTGAGTGGAGACGTTTGGATAGTCAGTTGGGACAAAGATAATCCTCAGGCACTGACATGGAGCCGGTACGCGGCTGGGCTCTATGAACCACTAGGACTAAAAATTGTCGACGATACTATTTACGTTCGTGGCCGTGATCGAATTACCCGATTGCATGATCTTAATGGTAACGGCGAGGCGGACTTCTATGAGAATTTTTACGAGGAACCGGATGAGATCGGCGCAAGTTATCACGCTTTCATCTATGACCTTCAGACGGACCGGTCCGGAAACTTTTATTTTTCCCAGTCAGGCTATAAGTCACCTTTGACTGGTGGTGTAGTTAAGATCAGTCCGGACGGTAAATCTGCCGAGTTCGTAGGTACTGACTTGCGTAATCCCAATGGTATGGGTGCCGGCGGCCCCAAGGATTGGGTAACCATAACTGATAACCCGAGCGG
>JABSSR010000446.1 GCA_013213965.1 Verrucomicrobiales bacterium
ATCAACGAAGTCCGCGTTCGTGTTCAGTCCGGTCGTGGTGAAGGTGGCTCCTAGGTCTGGTTGCCACACGATTTCGACTTTACCATCGGTCCGTTGTCCGTCATTGATGATGATGCCATTGGTGAATGCGAGTTCGCCTAGGTCTGCACCTCCAGCGACCCCTGAAATATTGACTCCCTGCTCAGGGTCACCATTGCTCCAGGTGTCGATCTCGAAGGAGAGGTTTTCGGTGGCCTGACCTCCGGCCATTCCTTCCTCGGCCTGTCCGAGTTCTCCGAGCTGAGCATCTCCGTAATTTATTGAAAATCCGTCAGCCGGATTATTGGCGCCTGGACTATCATAGAGTTCATAATCGAAAGTGATTCTAAAACCATTTGATGAGCCAGGGATTGCCGGAACCGAGAAACTGGAAAAGCCCAGTCCCTGGCCATCCTTGGTCAGGTGTAGTCTGCCGTCAACTACCTCTGCTGCAGTTCCAGCGATGATGGAACCGTCCTCAAGGTCTATTGTTCCGTCGGGAAAACCATCGAAGCCCTGACGGTAAGAGCTTTCATCAGCTTCGTCTTCAGTGGTCGGATCTGTGCCGTTAGCAATTTCGCTACCGTCACCAATCCCATCACCGTCCGTATCAGGATCGTTTGGATCTGTGCCGGGCTGGGTCGTGGGATTCTCGGAGTCGTATGGAAGTGTTGGGTTTTCAACGCCATCAAGGAGAGTGTCACCGTCCGTGTCTGCAATGAGAGGGTCCGTTCCTGTAGCGTCCGGTCCGTCGTAATCTCCTGATCCGTTTTCGACCCCGTCACTGAGTCCGTCCTCGTCAGTGTCTTCGTTGGTAGGATCAGTTTTATTTTCGTATTCGTCATAGTCACTGAGTCCGTCACCATCAAAGTCCCCCGTTCCTTCACCAGGTCCAGGTCCGTCTCCGAGTCCATTCAAGTCAGTGAGGTTACCTGTCTTTTCATTTTCATAGAAGTCCGGCAAGTTGTCATCATCCTCGTCACCTTCAAAGATTCCGACCTGGATGACCAGATTGTCGATGAAGAAGTCCTGGTTTGCGCCACCGACTCGAGCCGAGATGATGAAGTTATGATCATCACTTGCAATAAAGTCAGGAATTTCCACTTCGGTGAAATCCGCGTTCGTGTTCATTCCAGTCGTTGTGAAACTGGCACCCACGTCCGGCTGCCATTGGATTTCAATCGTTCCTTCGACTTTTTCTCCGTCGTTGAGGATTGGTCCGTTATTAAATGCGAGTTGGCCTAGGTCAGTGCCTCCCGCGATCCCTGAAATATTGACTCCCTGCTCGGCGTCAAAGTTCTGCCAAGTGTCGACCTCGAAGGAAATGTTTTCAATGGCCAGTCCTCCGCCCATTCCCTCTTCGGCCTGTCCGAGTTCTCCGAGCTGAGCATCGCCGTAATTTATTGAAAATCCGTCAGCCGGATTATTAGCACCTGGACTATCATAGAGTTCGTAGTCGAAAGTGATTCTGAAACCATTTGATGAGCCCGGAAGTGCCGGAACCGAGAAACTGGAAAATCCCAGGCCCTGGCCGTCCTTGGTCAGTTGAAGTCTGCCTTCAACTACCTCTGCTGCCGTTCCAGCGATGATGGTACCGTCCTCAAGGTCAATCGTTCCATCGGCATAACCATCGAAGTTCTGACTGTAAGTGTTTTCATCAGTTTCGTCTTCAGTGGTCGGATCTGTGCCGTTAGCAATTTCGCTGCCGTCACTAATCCCGTCACCATCCGTATCAGAATCGTTTGGATCTGTGCCGGGCTGTGATTCTGGGTCATCCTCATCGTATGGAAGTGTTGGGTTTTCAACGCCATCAAGGAGAGTGTCACCGTCCGTGTCTGCAATGAGGGGGTTCGTTCCTGTAGCGTCGGGGCCATCATAATCACCCGTGCCATTTTCTACACCGTCAGCGAGACCATCCGCATCGGTATCCTCATTCTGTGGGTTTGTTCCATTTTCATATTCGTCAAAGTTAGTGATCCCGTCATTGTCGGGATCCCCTTCTGCACCATTATCTCCAGTATCATCCTCAGGATCGAGATCGTTAGCCGTTTCCCAGACGTCTGGAAGACCATCCCCGTCCATGTCTTCACCGGCGCCGGCCTCAATGATCAAATTATCGATGAATAGGTCCTGGTTCGCTCCGCCGACCCTTGCTGAAAAAATGAATGTATGGTCATCGCTTGCAATAAAATTACCGGTTTCTACATCTTCGAAATCGGCGTTTGTGTTAAGGCCTGTCGTTATGAAGGAGGCGCCCTTACCCGGATACCAACTGATTTCCATCGTGCCTGTAACGGTTTGTCCATCATCAAGTATTACACCATTTGTGAAAGCGAGTTGAGGCAGTTCTCTGCCACTTGAATAGCCTGATATATTGACCCCCTG
>JABSSR010000447.1 GCA_013213965.1 Verrucomicrobiales bacterium
CTCAAAGGATCAGTGCGCCTAAAATGGGAAACTCAAATAGGCGCGAATGAATACAAGGTCTATCGACGAGAAAAAGGGAAACAAAATTGGACATCCATTTACTCAGGCCGGTCCCAAGGATTCGTAGACAGAAATGCGAAAGCAGCAACAGCTAAATTCTCAAAACCAGGATACAGGGCAGGGGCCGTCTCAGATATGAACGGCATTTTCATTTATGAATACTGTGTCACGGCGTCAGACAAGAACGGAGAAAGTCCTAAATCTGAAATAGCAAACACTGATCCCAGAAACTGGTAATAGAATAACAAGGTTTCAAATAAATTCAGAAACCACTCTTTATGCCCTGACACAACGAACATTTTAAACCTTCACTTTATACAATATGCCCATCAAATTTCTACATACCCGCATAAGGGTCAGCAACATCGATCAATCCATCGAGTTCTATGAAAAAATCGGATTCAAGCTCACAAAGAGGAACGACAAATCGCCTGCAGGAAATGAACTCGCCTTCCTTGAACTTGAAGCGAGCGAACACTTTCTAGAACTATGTTATTCTCCTGACTATGAAGTAAAATTTCCAGAAGATCTGATGCACACCTGCGTTGGAGTCGAAGACATTATTGAATATTGTGATCAGCTTGAGACTCAGGGAATCGAGATCTGGCCAGAAGAATGGCGTGGGAAATTTTTGGATGAGAGCGCAAGAATGGCCTTCGTAACAGACCCTGATGGATACGAAGTGGAAATCCTTGAACGTCAATAATGATGCTTAGCTGACAATTAATCTGTCAGCACTATAATGTTATTCCTTCTACCATTAGTAAGTGCAATAATTTATCCCTTTGCCAGCCTTTTCCTTAAAAGGTCTCTCATCGAAGGGTGCGGCCTCCTAAGATCAGCATTCATTTCAAATATGACACTCTTTGGTGTCTTCTTGTGTGCTCTGCCTTTCAATGACAAGGCACCAGAATGGGAGCACATTGGTTGGGCTCTGATAGCAGGCATCTGCTTCTTTGGAGGACAGGTATTTACATTCCTCGCGATCCGATCCGGTGACGTATCAGTTCAAGCCCCACTGATGGGAGTGAAGGTGATCTTCGTAGCATTCTTCTCTTATATCATCAGACCCGAAGAAGTCCCGGCCCTCATATGGATAGGTTCAATATTAGCAGCCTCAGCTATTTTTCTCTTGGGAGGAGCCACAATTAAAAGCTTCAGAAAAAACGGCCGGACAGTTTTCTGGTCACTTGTTGCTTGCGCTTGTTTCGGTGGCAGTGACACCTTGGCAGGATACAGGAGTCAAGAATTCGGCCCCATTCCTTTCATTATAGTCATGGTTTCAATTGTAGCCTGTTCCTCTCTTCTCTTTATACCTTTCTTCTCGGAACCACTGAACACTTGTCCAAAGAGTGCCTTGAAATTTGCCGCGCTCGGAGGAATGGCCATCGGCCTCCAGGGAATAATCCTTAATCTGTCACTGGCATTTTTTGGTAAAGCCACCCCGATGAACATTATTTATTCCACAAGAGCATTGTGGGGTGTTTTAATTGTTTGGTTTCTGGGTAACGCGTTAGGAAATAATGAGGCAGCGCTGCACGGTAATAAGATCATGGCCAAGCGTTTTGCCGGAGCCCTACTGCTCAGCGGTGCCGTTATCATGGTATTCATTTAAAATGTTCGCTTATCAAAAGGAAAATGCTTATAAATTGAATTAATAATTTTCAGTTATCATCAATGAAATCATACGAGGTAATAAAAGAATCCTGCAAAAAAAGAGGAATCAAAAAAGTCGCATCTGATGTAGGAGTCTCAACATCTCTACTATACAAATGGAGTCAGCCTCAAGAGGCATCCGGGAGCGGAAGCAAGAATCCACTGGACCGTATGATTCATCTCATTAAAGCCGTCAACGATCCTCAAATGATTGAATGGATATGCGAACAGGCTGGCGGTTACTTTGTCCGAAATCCGGACACCGAAGAAGAAAGTCATTATGAAGTCATGCCAGCAACAAATGAAATAGTTTCCCAATTCTCTGCACTCTTGTCTGAAATCAGTCATGCCGCACATGATAATACCATTGCTGACAAGGAATCAGAACGCATCCGGAAGGTCTGGAATGCGCTGAAATCTTTCACTGAAGGATTTGTTAAATGTTGTGAAGAAGGGGATTTTAATAATATGCTAGAAAGTAAATAGTTGTTTCCTCGTTAATTATTAATTCCGCAATTATGTTAAAGCGACTCGAAGGAAAAATTGCCATAATAACGGGCGGCGGTTCTGGCATTGGTGAAGCAATCAGCAGAAGATTTGCTTCGGAAGGGGCCGACGTCATTATTTTGGACATAGATGAAGAACCCGCAAAAAAAATCGCAGATTCAATTAACGGGCAATGCTTTCAATGTGACATTTCAGATTTCGAATCAGTCGAAACTACTTTCAAGAAAATCGAAAAGGAAGGACATTACCCTGACATACTTGTAAATAATGCAGGAATAGCTCATATCGGAAACGCAACGAACACCGATCCTGATGACTTTGATCGGATCATGCGCGTAAATGTAAGAGGACCTTACCTTTGTATCCGCTCGATAATTCCATCAATGATCAAAAAAGGAGGCGGATCTATTCTTAATCTAGCTTCAGTCGCATCTAATTTGGGCATCCCTGACCGTTTTGCATATTCAACAAGCAAGGGAGCGGTCTACACCATGACTCTTTCCGTGGCTCGCGATTTTATTGATGAAGGGATCCGTTGCAATTGTCTTTGTCCGGCCAGAGTCCATACCCCATTCGTTGACAATTATATTAAGAAAAACTATCCCGGAAAAGAAAAAGAAATGTTTGCCAAGCTCGAAGCAACTCAGCCCATAGGCCGTATGGCGAAACCTTCCGAAATAGCATCACTAGCTACATACATTTGCTCAGACGAGGCCTCCTTTGTCACTGGATCAGCCTTTGATATTGATGGTGGTTTCACTTTATTAAAATAAAAACAAAAAATAAAATAAAATGAAATTAATACGCTTTGGCGAACCAGGAAACGAGAGCCCAGGACTCCAACTCGATGATGGCCGTCTAGTAGATACTTCTTCTGTTGTGAATGATTACGATGAAGAATTCTTTGCTTCTGGTGGACTGGGAAAACTACAAGACTGGTTATCAGCGAACGCGGAAAATGCTGAACAGGTCAGCGCAGATCATCGGATCGGATCACCCATTGCAAGGCCAAGCAAAATGATATGTATCGGACTTAATTTTAGTGACCATGCTGCAGAAACAGGTGCAGAAACGCCCAAAGAACCAGTCATTTTCAGCAAAGCAACTTCGGCCCTTAACGGCCCCTTCGATAATATCGTCATTCCAAAAGGGAGCGAGCAAACGGACTGGGAAGTAGAACTTGCAGTCGTGATAAGTAAGCATGCTTCATATGTCAGTGAATCTGAAGCTGAAAATTATATCGCTGGCTATGTCCTGCACAATGATGTCAGTGAACGTTCCTTTCAGATAGACAGGGGCGGACAATGGACTAAAGGGAAAAGTGCCGATACTTTTGCTCCAATGGGCCCTTTCATGGCTACTAAAGATGAAATTCCCAACAGCGACAATCTAGGAATGTGGTTAACTGTAAATGGTGAAAAAATGCAGGATGGAAACACGTCAAATCTAATATTCAATGTCCCTCATGTAGTCAGTTACTTGAGTCATTTCATGTCTCTCTTGCCCGGGGACGTCATATCTACAGGAACTCCTGCAGGTGTCGGCATGGGCATGAGCCCAGAAAGATACCTCAAGCCTGGGGACATCGTCGAACTTGGAATCGACGGGCTAGGATCTTCAAAACAAAACGTGGTAGCCTACGGCAGTTAAAAGCGACATGGACCTGAAGTTGAAAGATAAGAAAGTTGTCATCACGGGCGGAGCTAAAGGAATCGGGGCAGCAGTTGTTAAATCTTTTGCAGCGGAAGGTGCAATTCCAATTATTCTGGGTCGCAATCCACAAGAAGCTAAAGACCTAATTTCAGAAATTGGAACAGGCCATTCTTATCATGTTGAATTGACTGAACTTGATGAAATTCAAAATACAGCTAACAAAATAAGCACTGAAATCGGACCTATTGACATCCTAATAAACAATGCCGGAGTCAATGATGGAGCATCCATAGAAAATGGCCCTTCAACATTTGTTCATTCACTTGAAAAAAATCTAATCCATCCCTTTGCCCTCCTGCACCACTTTCTTAATGACCTAAAATCAACCAAAGGAAACGTAATTAATATCGGATCTAAGGTTGCGGTGACAGGGCAAGGCGGAACTTCTGGATATGCTGCTTCAAAAGGCGGAATCAATGCGCTGACCAGAGAATGGGCTCTGGACCTCGCTCAATATGAGATAAGAGTGAATTGCGTCGTTCCAGCTGAAGTCATGACACCTCTTTACGAAAATTGGTTAGCTAAAAATCCGGAACCCCTCAAAGCCAAGGAGGCTATTGAATCCATTATTCCACTCGGTCAAAGGTTCACTGAAGCAGAAGAAATCGCAGATATGGTTGTGTTCCTTGCCTCCGTAAAATCAGCTCATACTACCGGACAAATTATATATCCTGACGGAGGATACACTCACTTTGACAGGGCCTATAAAGGAAAAAAGAACGAGTCTTAATGATCAAAAAGAAGGACACCCTCATTATCGGAGGAGGCATTATCGGACTTGCAACGGCCTATCACCTGAGCAAAATCTTACCTGGAAAAAATGTCACTGTCCTAGAAAAAGAAAATAAAATAGCATCTCATCAGACCGGCAATAATTCCGGCGTCATTCATTCCGGAATCTATTATAAACCTGGGTCACTCAAAGCAATTAATTGCCGCAAAGGAAAGAAAGCGCTCGAACGTTTCTGCCAACGAGAAGGAATACAATTCGAAACATGCGGAAAAGTCATCGTTGCCACTCATGAAAGAGAACTGCCTGCAATGGGTCATATCCTTGAACGTGGAAAAGCAAACGGTATAAAGTGCCGGCTCATTGATAAATCTGAACTGTCCGAATTAGAGCCTCATGCAGCGGGCATAGCCGGGATCCATGTTCCTGAGGCAGGAATAGTCGACTATCGTCAAGTATGTTCTGTCCTAGCCGAAAAAATTAAAAATGCTGGAGGACAGATTTTGACCGGGGAAAAAGTTCACTTTATCACTCCTGACCGAGAATCAGTATCGGTCCAAACATGTTCAGGAAAAGAATTTATAACTGAAAGAGTAGTGAACTGCAGCGGCCTTTATTCAGATCACATAGCAGACAAGGCAGGAGCAAGACCTCCCATGAAAATCATTCCCTTCAGGGGTGAATATTATGAACTTAATGATAATGCCCGCGGACTAGTCAAAAATCTGATCTATCCAGTCCCGGATCCCAACTTTCCTTTTCTCGGAGTTCACTTTACTCGGATGATTAACGGCGGCGTCGAGTGTGGCCCCAATGCCGTTCTTGCATATGCAAGGGAAGGATACACCAAACTCAAAATTAATCCCAGCGAACTGATCGAATCACTCACTTATCCTGGATTCCTCCGCCTAGCTGCAAAATTTTGGAAGACAGGACTGGGAGAAATGTGGCGCTCTGCAAGTAAGCGTGCATTTGTTAAAGCATTGTCACGCTTGGTCCCAGAAATTAAAACTGAACACTTATGCTCTGCTCCGGCAGGAGTAAGAGCTCAAGCCGTAAGTTCTGATGGATCAATGGTCGATGATTTCTATTTTTCAAGGAACGGAAATATTCTAAACGTCTGCAATGCACCTTCTCCCGCCGCGACCGCTTCACTTAACATCGCAAAGGTGATTGGAGAAAATCTTAATTAATCATATCAGAACGATCCCATTTTCAGTAAACAAAAGAAAATCATTGGATTTCACTTATTAATTTATGCCTGAAGTAGAAACGATAACCTATCCTCATGAAAAGCTTAGTGAGTTTTCCAAACTAACTTTTCAACATTTTGGCATTCCCGAAAAAGAAGCTGAACTAGCTGCTGAAGTTCTTTCAATGAGCGATTTAAGGGGTATCGATTCTCATGGCGTCGCAAGATTGCACTCTTACTTTGACATGCTGGAAAATGAACGGATTAATCCAGTTCCTGAAATCAAAATAGTCAGGGAATCTGCATCAACTGCAACGGTTGACGGAGATAACGGCTTAGGGTTAGTCGTCGGACCAAAAGCGAATGAGATTGCAATGAACAAGGCCCAGGAAGCTGGCAGCGGATGGGTGAGTGTTTGCAATACCAATCATTATGGAATTGCTGGTTACTATGTCATCAAAGCATTGGAACGAGACCTGATCGGTTGGTCTATGACAAATACAACTAAGCTAGTAGCCCCACTGTGGGGAGCAGAAAGAATGCTCGGCACAAATCCAATTGCAATTGCATTTCCGGGAAAAAAAGAACCTCCAATAATTATTGATTTAGCAACTTGTGCAGCGGCTTACGGAAAAATTGAAATCGCTCATCGAAAAGAACAAATGATTCCAGAGGGTTGGGCCATTGACAGTGACGGAAATAATACCAGCGATCCCGATAAGATGATTCACGGAGGAGCTCTTCTCCCTCTCGGATCTGACAGAGAAAAAGGTGGGCACAAGGGGTACGGGCTCGCGGTAATGGTCGATTTCCTTTGCGCCGTTCTTAGCGGAGCCAATTGGGGGCCCTTCACTCCGCCATTCGCCTTACAACAGGAAATTCCAAAGCGCAGTGTGGGGAAAGGAATCGGACATTTCTTTGGCGCTATGAAAATAGATGCTTTTATAGATCCTGATGAATTCAAAACTCAAACAGATGACTATATCCAAACGCTGAGAGCAACATGTCCCGCCCCAGGAACTGATGGACCAATGGTCCCAGGCGACCCTGAAAGAGAAGCGGAATCAATCCGTTCAAAGCAAGGAATCCCACTCGTGTTGCCTGTAGTTGAAGAATTACGTGATATTTCGAAGAGGACAAGCATACCTTTCGATTAATTTGCTTGGAACAACTTCCACTGCCAGATTAAAGAATATTTTATAATTTAATCCAAAGCTTCAATTAATGAGTTCTTTGGCTGACATTATTATATTATATTCACATCATGTCTGAGATTCCTAATATTCTAGCCAATCGCTATGCAACCGAACCCATGAGGGCAATCTGGTCACCGGAAGGCAAAGTCATTCTTGAACGTGAACTGTGGATAGCTGTAATGAAAGCCCAAGCAGAACTTGGTCTTGAGATTCCTGAAGAAGACATCCGCTCTTACGAAAAGGTTAAGGACGATGTGAACATTGATTCAATCATGGAACGTGAACGTATTACTCGCCATGATGTGAAGGCTCGCATAGAAGAATTCTGCGAGCTTGCTGGCTGTGAACACATCCACAAAGGAATGACCAGTCGGGACCTGACTGAAAATGTAGAGCAGATTCAGATCTATCGCGCACTGAAAGTTATACAATCCAAGGCAGCTGCAGCATTAATCGCAATAGGTCTTAAATCCGAAGAATGGAAGGATCTATACATATCTGCCCGGACACATAACGTTGCTGCACAGACCTCTACGATGGGTAAACGCATGGCAATGTTTGGAGAAGAGTTGCTCGGAGCTTTTCGTGTACTCGAATCAACGATAAAGTCTTATCCCGCGCGAGGTATAAAA
>JABSSR010000448.1 GCA_013213965.1 Verrucomicrobiales bacterium
GGATGCGTTATGAGACCGGACCGTTCTGTCTTCTCAAAATCAACTCTCTTTAATTTATCGCCTTCAATTGACTGACCATAAAATTCAGCAAGCCCCTGATTAAGGTAAAGGTGACTCGATAGTAGCAATTCTCGGTAATCCGAAGACTCACTCCATAAAATATCCTCGATGAAGATGTTCATCGAGCGGCGAAGATCCGCAATTTTATCCAGATCGAAATCTGGATAAGTCTTGTTATCCTTCATCAGGTCACGTTCAGGATCCAGATCAAGCCAGTGATAAAAGAAATCAATAACCTTGGACCTTGTTCTTGGATCCTCAAGCATCCGCTCTGCCTGAGATCGGACATAATCCTGATCAGACAGCTTCCCATCCCGGGCAGCTCCAATTAATTCATCATCAGGAATTGAATCCCATAAGCCGAGAGCCATTCTTGATGCGATTTGATAAGGTGAACCCTTGCCGCCTGGTAATTGAGGATACAGGAAGTGAGGAGATTTTATTGCCAATAAAACAATACGTTTAACGGCAATCTCGGGAGACTCAGATTCTTCAAAAATAAAATCAATGTTTTGATTCTCCTCTTTCTGAGTCAATGGACGCCTGTAAGCCCTTTCCAGAATTTTCCTTGCAACTGCTCGTAGCTTCTCAGATTTTTTGGGGTCATCCTTGGACTTTATTCCACTCATATGTCCCAGGACCGAATCGATTTGCTCCGCCACATCCAATGATGCCCTGGTAACGGCAGAAAGCCATTCCTTGGACATGTCTGATCCTCTTTCATACCCGAGGCTCCGGTCATCAGGAGGGAAATTTGTCCTCGCAACAATTAACTGGTCCCCTTTCCTCGTTGAGAATTGACCGTCTTTCGGTACTGACCAGGCCCCGTTCGGAGGCAACCATTCGAACCGGATCGATCCGGTTCTTTCCTTATACTTAAAATAATCAATCCTTATGGGATATTCTCGTCCCCCCTGAAGAAATACACGGGCACTTTCGGTTCTGCTCTTATTACCCGAGCTCACCCATGCATCAATTAGAGGCGGATTACTCTCCTTGCTCGCATCGTCCCTGTAATTCTTATCTCCTTCCTTGATATTTACATTCAGATATAGCCTGGCGCCGTTTGGGGTAGTCAATCGCAATCCATAAAATCCCGTACTCTCAGCTCTCAAGGAACCTTCCCAGGCAATAGAAAATTGCTCAGCCTTAATTCCTTCTAACGGTGGCCCTGAACCAAAATCAAAATCAACTTTGGAATCAATTTTCGAATTCTTCAGAGAATTCTTTTTGTTCATGCCTTTGGAATTATAGTAAGAAGCGCTTAGTCCTGGTTCATTGGCGGATTTATCCGAAGCCGTCTCGCGGAAAAGATCACTGACTGATTCACGAAACTGACGATTTGTTAAGTGACTCAATTCGATCCGTGACGGATTATTACGCAACCGCGCCTGTGACGAATAAAACGCATTGAAAACATACTTGGCAACTTGGCCCGCTTCATCCCCAACGCACAGATCAGGATCATCATCAGGCATGTTCTTAATTACATAACTTGTCAATTTACCTAAGGACCAATCACCAAAGAGCGCATCCTCATACTCTCCCTTAACTCCCTCACCTCTCTCGCCGTGACAAGAAGAACACTGCTTCATGTAGACCTGCCTCCCAGATCCATTTGCCTCTAAAGAATAGCAAATGGAACCGAAATAAGGCAATGATAGCAACGCAATCATTGCCTTATAAATTCTATGGATTCTCAAATTCCTCATCCCTTACAACTAAGATAAAACAAAAAAACTTTAACATCGCTAAAAAACAATCACCACAGAAATTATATTTTCCCTTCCTAACAAGGATTAAAAAACTTTTTCAGATTGCTTCGCTCTTTACAAAAAAAACATTTTAGATCAGAATCCTCACCAAATCATGAGATCTTTATTGCCTTTATTTTTATTATTATTCCTGAACATATCTGCTCTGGCAGAAGATACCCGATGCTATGAGATGCGGATCTACACTGCTAATGAAGGTAAGCTTGATGAACTGAATGCAAGATTTGAAAATCATACCTGTAAGCTCTTTGAAAAGCACGGAATCACTAATATCGGATACTGGGTACCTGCTGACAAATCAGACAATCGTTTAATCTATGTCATTAGTTCACCGGACCGAGAATCACACAACAAATCATGGAAAGCATTCCTCAATGATCCTAATTGGAAAAAAGCATATAAAGCCTCCGTCAAAGACGGTGCGCTCGTAGCCAAGATCGACAGCACTTTCCTAAGCGCTACTGATTACTCGCCAGAAATAAAATCCGTTATCTTTAAACACCCTCGCGTCTTTGAACTGAGAACCTACGTGACAGCTAAGGACCGCCTCAAGAACCTGAACGCCAGGTTCAGGGACCATACCTGCGCAATTTTCGAAAAACATAAAATAACAAACGTTGCATACTGGACCCCTATGGATGCAAACAAAGGCAAGGACAATACGCTAATCTACATTATTTCCCACCAAAGCACTGGCCAATCAAAAAAGAACTGGGGAGCTTTCATCGGTGATCCA
>JABSSR010000449.1 GCA_013213965.1 Verrucomicrobiales bacterium
CAAATGTTCTTTTTTCCTTAAGTTTTTCATGTCGGAATCATTCATGGGCTTTGTCTAATTTAGTGGCTTAAATCGATATTATGGATTATTTTGTACTCTCAGGTCAATGAGTGTTATTGTACATAACTAATTCGCCGTTATGAAGATGCACCAGATAATATCCAGAGTCTTATCTTTTTAATATGTTTTTTTGTGAGGGGGGCTCCTTCTGGAGGCATTATCTGATCCTCTATTTGTTTCAGTAGTAGGCTTTCATTGGGTTTATTTTTAATTATAGATGGTCCGCTTTCTCCTCCCTTTAAAATTGATTCCAGTGTCCTAAGATCGAGTTCGGATTCAGTTCCTTCTACACCATGACATTCGATACAGTATTTCTGCAAAATAGGTTTAATGTGGATGGAATATTTTATAGTTTTAGTAGTCTTGAGTTGAGTTTTGGAGTGATATTCATTATGAACGCAACTCGTGTGAACTATGCCAATTAAGAGGATGAGAATAAGAGGATCAAAGCGCGTAGTTAATTTTCCCCACAAGTTCATGCTAATTAAGTTTTTTCTCTGACTAGTGAATTTTACGTTGGAGAGCAATCGCTAGTAATGGATGGGAGTCCTAATCCGGATAAGATCCCAACCAAACTTTCTCGATGAATCATTTAAGAGTATGATGTTAGGGATAAATTTTCCCTTTAGTATTTAATTGGATTTGTGGTTGTGGTTTTTCAAGTCGGTAGATAGTTCTAGAAGTTTTTGATCAATTCTTTCTACATTTTGAATCGTTATTGGCAGGGCTTCTAGAATTGGAACGGTTTGTTGAATGTTTTCAAACTGTTCAATGCTGACTTGGATTCGCTCAAGTTCTTCAATTCTTTTTTCAATTTCTTCTATTTTTGCTGAGTGATTGTTTTTTAAACATCCGAATAAAACAAAAGAAGTTAATAATAGGGAAAGGAGCGGTATTCTCATTCAGTTAATTTACTCAGAAGCTATCTGTTTCTGCAAATTATTTGGTAATGTTCGTTGATGAAAAAAGGGAATGTAATTTCCTTGTTACTTATGTTGGGTTCTTTCTTAAGTCTGCATAGAGGGGCTCGGATAAAAAGCCCCTGACTTTGCAAATGTGAATAATGTAGAGAAAATATACAGAATTAATGTGGTGACTGATTTTTTGTTGAATTTGTCATCAAACGACATAATTTTTAATTGATTAATCTTTAAGTGCATCCCAGTAAGGGATAATTTTTTTAAATATTTTAGTGATTATGCGTTATTTGTATCTTCTGATGATTTCATCTTTATTGATGAATTTAGTTGTTGCTGATTCCGCAACTGAGGCAAAAGCCAAGACTGGTGATCTCCAAGCTCAGTATGACTTAGGGAATTTATATTGGTATGGAGATGGGGTGAAGCGTGATGCTTCCAAAGCAGTCGAGTGGTATCGCAAGTCAGCGGCTCAAGGGCATGCAAAGGCACAGTTCAGTTTGGCAAACGCCTATGAGACTGGAGAGGGTATTAATCAGAGTATTCGAGAAGCGACGAAGTGGTATCGAAAATCAGCTGAAAAGGGGGATATGGATGCTCAAACGCAATTAGGATTCTTTTATGCCAAGGGGAAAGGATTAGTTAAAAATGAAGGACAGGCAGTCTATTGGTGGAAGAAGGCATCAGCGCAAGGTCAAAAAGTAGCTCAGGCACATTTGGGGGTTCGATTTGCTACCGGAATAGGAGTTGCCAAGAACACAGTGACCGCTGTCAAATGGTGGAAAAAATCGGCAGAACAGGGAAACATTCTTGCTCAATATAATTTGGCAGTGATGTACGTGCGGGGCAGGGGAGTGCAAAAGAATGTTGATGAAGCAGTTAAGTGGTATCGTAAAGCTGCAGCTCAAGGCCATCAGGGGGCGAGGCAGGCGCTAAAGAAGCTCAGGAAATAGTTTTGATATCTATTTGACTCATTTATTGGGCGAGATGTCATCTTGTGGCTTGATATATCCCATATGACTCTAAATATACCGACATGAACTTTAATAATGTAAATGCTTCAGCATTAGCAAATATTTACTTTGATGGGAAAGTGATCTCACATTCTCTTACAGATAATTCTGGAGCAAAAATAACATTGGGCCTCATCCATCCCGGGGACTATCATTTTAATACTGAATCTTCAGAGAAGATGGAAATTACTTCAGGATCCTGTGATGTGATATTAGATGGTGAGGATATTAATAAGACTTATAACGAAGGTGAATATTTTGAAGTGCCAGGTGATTCGGGATTTAGCATTTCTGTGAAAGAGGGTATATGTCAGTACGTGTGTACTTTTTTAGTGTGAGTGAGGATAATTTTTTATTTATTAGAGCTTAACTGTTAGTGTTTCCACTTTGTTATGAGATTTTATGCCTTTAAGTGATTTACGGGCAACTCCTTCACCGACATTGATTGTGTATGAGTCTTTTGTGAAAACTTTTGGTCTGAATGTTGTTCCTTTGATTCTTAGGGTGTAGACAATCTCTCCAGTCTTTTCATTGATGACCTGAACTACCTGATTAGCTTTATTTATTTGTAGTGAAGGCAAGTATGCGACAGCTTTGCGGCCGTAATTGTCTAGTTGGTTGAATGTGAATGGCCATCCAGGGTATGGTTTGGCATTCTTTGCCGAAACGTTCACATTACGAGGCCAACAAATGAATGTTACATCACGTGTTTGCTTGTTAATTCGGATCACTCCAAAGCCTGCTGCTCGAGTAGTAAGTCTGTCGCCTCCCTTTTCTGGCGAAGGATTTGCAACAGCAATTGCGGTGACCTTATTATTAAATCCGTCCAGATGATCCCCGAGAATAGGATCTTCGCCTGGCGCACGATTTTTACCCGGCTGAAGTGGTTTCCACCATCGAAGATAAAGATTGGCTATTGAAGGGACACAGAATGAGTAGATAGAATCACGCCATTCGTTTATTCCGTGGTGAAAGACAGTACCAAGATGTTGGTCCCCAGCAAAATGGAAGGCGTAGGCTTTACGAAGGGATGCTATGGCTTTGTTTCTCCCAGTTTGAGGCCAACCGTTAGAATCAAGATCAGCATGTAGCCTCCCTCCGATCTTGCCATGGATGTGCGCACCTCCACAGAATATAGTTTGAGAAAGGGCAACCTTCATATCAGTGTTCGCCCAATCTTGAGACCATTTATCAAGAAATTTGAGTTGTCTTTCACCGAGCAGACGGGCCTGAGGCACGTCTACGGACTTAGGGTCGTAGTCAGGGTTACGGATATGATCGGGCCTTGGTCCTTGTTTGGGAATCATTCCAGCCGGTCCTGTTTTAAACTTACGATCTTCAATGATGGCAAAACTTATACGGCCCCAATTAAGATTAGTATAGTAAGTGCCGATTCCTCTGTTAATTGGAGTCGGGTCGTAAGGATCGGGGAGGTGGCTCGTCTGGGCCCGTTCAACTTCCTTCACATATTCCACCGGCATGGTGTATCCGCCATCTGAGGCGCCAGGCAGTGTGGATTTTTTGCCGTTATGTCCCCAGAGATTGGGCTGACCGACGTCATGGTCGTCAGGGATGGTGACTGTGGGATGGTTTTTAATCACTTCTCCGAAGTCCCGACCAAACTTTAACCAGGCAGCATAATGGCGTCGATGATCGTAGACTTGATCTCCCGAAAAAAACAAAAGATCAGGTTTTATTTTTTTGATATTTTCAACAAGATCCTTTTTGGATATGTCGCCTCCGTGACCTGGATTAATGGAATTGCCGGTAAATCCGACTATAACAAATTCGGTTTTGTTGGCAGGATTTTTCTGAATTATTCCTTCGTAGCTTGCTTCTTTTCCATGCTTTATTCGGTAAGGAACTTGTTGAGCATCATTCCAATTATTAATCCTGAAAGGCGCGGTCCAACCCCGTTCAATAATGTCAGCATTTCCGATATTTATCCATTTCTCGTCACGCTTAATTTCTAAACGTGCTTCTCTGGATTCACCTTTCTCTAGTGGATAGAACTGAGCCGTAATTTTAAGGACATTATTATGAACAGTGTAAAGAGCAAAGCAGATGACTTTGTCGCGAGTGACTTCAGGTATGGCTAGTAAATCAATTCTTTTTTTCTTTTGCCCGAAAGAATTGGAAATATTTGAAACTGAAATAAGTACAACAAATATGATCAGATGAATGTTCTTCATGTGGTTAGTAAAGATGTTAATCTCTTGGTTGTATGAGGATTAGCTTAATCTGCGCAATCGAGTCACGCGACCAGTTGAAACCCACTCAGCAACGAAAATATTACCATCAGTATCAAAGCAGGCGTCATGAGGATGGACGAACTTACCTGGAAGCCATTTTTTGGAATCATTGCGGACTCCTTTTACTTTCTTGGTAACTCGCTCCACATCGTCTCCGAGCCTTGCGACTACTTCATTCTTGTCATTGAGTAGAGTCACTCGTGCATGAAGTTCGGGAACCAGCAGGAGATTTTTCC
>JABSSR010000045.1 GCA_013213965.1 Verrucomicrobiales bacterium
CATGACATGCAAAGCACCTGTCTGCTAGGATCGGCCGGATCTGATCATTGAATGAGACGGCATCCCCTAGCCTCATCAGAGAAACTGTTACAACAAAGACGGCGACCCCTTTCATCATGAAACGATAGGTTGGATAACTTCACCATGGACATCCGTGAGTCGGAACCGGCGTCCTTGATATTTGAATACGAGCCGCTCATGATCCATGCCCATCAAATGCATAATCGTTGCCTGAAAATCATGAACGTGTACAGGATCCTTTGCTATATTATACCCGACCTGATCAGTTTCACCGTATGTCATTCCGGCCCTGATGCCACCACCAGCCATCCAGTAAGTGAAACACCTCGGATGATGGTCCCTGCCATTTGCTGCCTTACCCGCACCGCCCTGACTATAAGTGGTACGACCAAATTCACCTCCCCATATGACTAGGGTCTCATCGAGCATTCCCCGCTGCTTCAGGTCAGTGACTAGAGCGGCACTGGCCTGGTCCGTGTCCTTGCACTGCTTAGGCAAAGCACCTATGAGGCCTCCATGCTGGTCCCAACCACGGTGATATAATTGAATGAATCTTACTCCACGTTCGGCCAATCGCCGTGCCAACAATGCGTTCGCCGCAAATTTTCCAGGGATCTGACATTCTGGTCCATACAGGTCCAATATTGACTTAGGCTCATCACTAATACTGGTCGCTTCAGGAACAGACATCTGCATACGAAAGGCCATTTCATACTGAGCAATCCGCGTTGCTATTTCCTGATCTCCGAAAGCTTCAAGTTGCATCTTATTGAGAGACTCCATTCGGTCAATCATCCTTCTCCGCGCATCCACACTCTCACCGGGTTGACTGTTCAAATAGAGGACGGGAGTTTTTCCTCCACGGAACTGAACTCCCTGATGAAGGCTCGGCAAGAAACCACTGCTCCACAATTTACTGTAAACGGGCTGACTCCCGGGCCGTCCAGTTCCATTGGATATGAGAACACAGAACGCAGGCAGGTCCTTATTTTCCGTGCCCAGACCATAACTCATCCACGCTCCAAAACTTGGCCGACCCGGTTGCTGGTGACCGGTCTGAAAAAATGTCACTCCAGGATCATGATTGATCGCCTCAGTATGCATTGACTTCACAAAACAAATATCATCGGCAATGGATGCAGTGTGAGGTAAAAGCTCGCTCAGCCATGCCCCGCTTCTTCCGTGCTGCTTAAATTTCCAATTCGATCGCGCTACCGGGAAAGATGACTGTCCGGCAGTCATCCCTGTGAGCCTTTGGTTCTTCTTAACAAACCCTTCCTTGCTCCAGGACTTTGCCTTTTCATCATATTTCTTGAACAGTTCCTTCCCATGAAATTCGTCCAGCCTGGGCTTGTAATCGAAAAGGTCCTGCTGGGAAGGAGCTCCGTTCATGAAAAGAAAAATAATACGCTTAGCCTTTGGAGCAAAGTGTGAAGCCTGTTCCGAAATCTGAGAGGCCATGGCCTCAGGAGCCAACATTGAATGCAGTGCAATCGAGCCGATGCCTGTCGATCCCGCCGCTAAGAGCTGACGCCGCGTCGATAAGTTCTTATGTGCGTCCTCAACAATGTCCATTTTACAATATCTTGATTCTATACCACAGGATCATGTTCTTTATTTATTTCCCTATTCTATATAGATTTTCCAGCGAACGGATATAGATGGCTCCTTCTCCGATTGCGTATGAGGCCAGGGTCCTTTCATTGATAGAGTTCCTTGCCAGTACCTCAAATTTTCTTCCTGCCTTTATGACAGTGCTCTGGCCCTGCTCGTCCAGAAAATAAATCCTTCCATTCGAATGAATAGGCGAAGCGGACATTGGCCCTGCCGTACGCTCCTGCCATATCACTTCTCCAGTCATGGGCTCAACACAAGTGGCAATACCTCCATCGGAGATGAAGTACAAAAGATCATCCACAATCAATACAGAAGGAGTGTGAGGAGCCCTCTTGGTAATCTCCCACTCAACGTGCGAGTCCGTCACATCACCCTTCGAATCCTTATCGACTCGGATCCCGAGAAGGGTCGACCTCTCATAACCTGTCACAACAAAGACTAGTCCCTTATAAAGGACCGGCTTCGGGATAACTGACCATCCCCGATAGGTCACGTTCCAGAGCTCCGCTCCGCTCAGAGGATCATAGGAAAAAACAGCACCACTGGCAGGGCTAATTAATTGTCTCTTACCTGCAACATTAATCAGTGTCGGTGTACTGAATGAGAACTTCTTGTCTTGTGGTGTGCCTGATCGTGAATTTTTCCAGGCCACTTTTCCGTTTTTCTTGTTCAAAGCAACAATGAAAGGATTTGTCAGAGCATCAGCACTATAAATTAAAAGATCATCAACAATGATCGGGGTCCCCCCGTTACCATGCAATGGATTATAACCTAGCTCATTATTCGCCCAGATTATTTTTCCCTTCAGATCAAGGCAGGCAGTTCCCATGTGACCAAAATGCACATACACCTTACCATTCTCAATGATCGGAGTCGGGCTCGCATGTGAATTCTTTTTGTGAATCGGCCTGGAAGATGCCTTCTGATCAAAGACTTTGGTAGCCCAAACCGTTTTACCATTCTCAGCATTAAAGCAAAGGACCCTCAATTCTCTCTTCACTGCCGCAGCGTCCTGATTATCACCTTCGACAAAAGCAGTGGTCAGATAAATATTTCCATCTGAAAGGACAGGCGAGGACCAGCCCTTACCCGGCACTGGAATTTTCCATTTCACGTTCTCGGTCGCGCTCCACTTCAGTGGGAGGGACTTTACCTTAGCATGCCCGTCCTCGGTCGGACCTCGGAACCTTGGCCAATCATTGGCAGGGCATAAGGTTAAAAACAGTAAAGTGGTCAGGAAATGGATAATTAAAAACTTCATGAAATCACTCGAAATTAAATCAGACCATGGCCGAACTTCAATAATTGTTATCTAATTCAACGAAAATGCTATATTTTGTAAGCTCCCTAGCAATAATAGACAAAGTACCTTAAATAGTATTCTAATGATGGAAAAAAATAAAGATTTCGAACCACTGAAGGGCCTAATAGCAGCAACGTTCACACCATTTGATCAGGACGGGAAACTCTATCTTGATCCGATTCCAAGAATCGTGGAGCACCTTGCAAAATGTTCTATAAATGCACTATTCATCAACGGCACTACCGGCGAAGGTCCTTCACTCACCGAGGAGGAGCGAATCATTATTGCTGATTCCTATACTAAGGAGGCTAAAATTCACGGCATTAAAAGTATTATCCATGTTGGACACGAATCATTACAAACGGCCGGCTCACTCGCCACTCATGCCGCAGAAATTGGAGCCGACTGTATCTCAGCAGTGCCCACTTCTTATTTCAAACCTTCTAGCCTTAACGGTCTTATTGATCATCTCGCGGCAATCACTTCGCATGCCCCGGAAGTTCCGTTTTACTACTATCACATACCACGAATGAACAGCGTCCAGTTCGACATGCTTGACCTTCTCAAAGCAGCCGAAAAAGATCTGCCGAGCCTGGTAGGGATTAAATATTCAGCGACTGAATTATCAACCTTCGTGGAATGCAAAAAATATAAGGATGGAAAATACAATATGCTTTACGGAGCAGATGAAATGTTACTTGCTGGACTGGCTATGGGAGCGGACGGCGCAGTCGGCTCAACTTATAATTTCCTTGCACCGCTATACAATAGAATTATTTCTGAATTCGAGTCAGGGAACAAAGAATTAGCTCAAACCTATCAGGCAAAGTCAGCCGAGTTAATTCGTGCAATTATAAGCACTGCAGGGATGCCCGGCCTGAAAGTGGCTATGGCCATTGCCGGTTTTGACTGTGGCCCGCACAGGCTACCGCTGAAGACACCCTCTCCCGGCATTGTGGATGAGCTGCGTAACCGACTCGAGTCAGCGGGATTCCTGGAATGGAATGTGCCCGGAGAAGAATGAGTTTTAGCCAGTAAAAGAACTAACAGAATCCAAGTATCTTGCTCAGTTATTTTACGATCTTTAAGGCCTGCGCTCCTGTCTTTATTATCATAGCAAGTGGCTACGGTTGCAGACGTCTAAAGATCTTATCCAAAGAATCTGACAATTCACTGGTCAGGCTCACGCTCAATCTTCTTTTCCCCGCCTTCATCATCAATCATATCCTTGGCAACCCCAAGTTGACGAACACTTCAACTATCGCAACAGCAACAGGAACCGGTTTCTTTTTCCTAATCCTGAGCATTGGAATCTGTTTCTACTTGTCCATATTTCTTAAATCAACAAACGAACAGCGACGCGCCTTCGCGGTCACGACCGGATTACAGAATTACGGATTCATTCCAATCCCAATAATATATGCACTGTTCCCTGAAAGCAGTGTCGGCATTATTGGCGTTCTGCTAATGCATTCGATAGGTGTTGAAATTGCCCTATGGACAGCAGGGGTCATGATGCTCAGTGGTAATCAAAAAGGGGGCTGGAAAAGACTCCTTAACACACCACTCATAACGACTCTGGCTTGCCTATTTGCTAATGCAGTAGGAGCAGGTAACTGGCTTCATGGAAAATTTGAAGGCACTTCAAAGATGCTTGGTGATTGCGCGATCCCACTCAGCCTCCTTTTAATAGGAGCCACAATCTATGACCTTCTTCATGACTCAAGTGGAAAAAAAGCGAATCAAAGCAAGGCTCCGGAAGCGATCCTTGCGGTAGGACTAAGGATGATCATTTTACCATCACTGATATTGTTATATGCCAAGTACTCTCCGATCTCACCTGAACTAAAAAAAGTACTCGTCATCCAGGCTGCAATGCCGGCAGCGGTATTCCCAATAATTCTTACCAAGCAATATGGAGGAGATACTGAAACGGCCGTGCGGATAGTCATCGCAACAACTCTCATCTCCATCATCTCTATACCTCCCGTAATTGTATTCGGCCTCTGGATCTTGGGACTGAGCTAAATGCAGGCTTCCACTTTGGTTCCTCTTGGCCTAAGATTATTATCCTTTTGAACGACAGCATGGACACCCTCAGACTCCAGAAATTCCCCCTCTTCCCAAAAAGAGGTCTTCGGAGATCATGTGCTGACTTTAGATTGAGATAGAAAATGGCAGTAAAAGAACTTACAGGAGAACTCAGAAACATTGTCGGCAAAAAGGGGTTAATGACCGGAGAGTATCGAACCGCGTATTACCGTAGTGGATTCCGTTCCGGTTTTGGCGAAGCTATTGCCGTTGTCTTTCCCAATTCTTTATTCGAATTCTGGCAAGTTCTTCAGGCATGCGTTCAAGCAGACTGTGCAATCATCATGCAGGCCACAAAGACCGGTCTCACAGAAGGATCCAGCCCTAGCGGATTCGATTACGATCGAGAAGTTGTAATCATTAACGTCACACGAATAAAAAAAATCATCCTTCTGGACGGAGGCAAGCAGGTCATCGCCCTTCCAGGGTCAACGCTGCATGAACTGGAGCAAGAATTAATGAAAATCAATCGTGCCCCTCACTCCGTCATCGGCTCAACAACAATTGGAGCAACCATTGTGGGAGGGATCGCCAATAGTGCAGGTGGCGCCCTATGCAAGCGCGGNTCNTCTTANACGCAGCTCTCGCTCTTTGCACAAGTAGACGAGGACAGGAAATTGAAATTGGTAAACCATCTCGGGATCAAGAACCTTGGAGAAACGCCCGAGGAAATCTTCAGTCGTCTGGAAAGAGGAGACATTCCTCTCGCTGATCTTGACGGCATGGACAAAGCGGCTTCTGACCATGAATACCAGAACCGTATCCGTAATACGGAGGCCGAAGTTCCTAACCGTTATAACGCCGATCCCAGCAGACTCTATGAAGTTAGTGGGAGTGCCGGAAAGGTCGCTGCCTTTGCTGTACGGGTTGACACTTACCCATTGCCCACAAAGAAACAGGTGTTCTATCTGGGAACCAATGACCCGAATCACTTTAGTATTCTGCGCAAGCACATTCTCAATAATTTCAAAGAGCTCCCAGAAATGTGCGAGTACATGAATAGGGGAATTTTCGACACGGCTAAAAAATATGGGAAGGATGTCTTCCTATCCATCAAGCATATTGGAACAAAGCGCTTGCCCAGACTCTATGCCATCAAATCCAACCTCGAATATTTTTTCAATAAGATCCCTTTCATACCAAAGTATCTCCCCGATCAGTTCCTCTACTATCTGAGTAAAATTTTTCCTCAGCACTTACCGAAAAGACTGCTCGATTACAGGCGCCAATATGAACACTATCTCATCCTATGCATGAGTGATTCCGGCATTGAGGAAGCGCGTAAATATCTTAAAGAAGAATGGAGCCAGACAGAGAATGTCGGCTTTTTTGAATGTAACGAACAGGAGCAAGAAGCAGCCTTATTACACCGTTTCGCTGCAGCAGGTGCCGCAATAAGATACCAAAACTTGCACCAACGCAAAACAGAAGAGGTCCTTGCTCTTGACATTGCATTACTCGGAAATGATTCCGACTGGGTCGAAAATCTATCTTCAGAGATTAAGGATGGTCTCGATCTCTCTCTCCATTATGGGCATTTCATGTGTCACGTTTTCCACCATGATTACATATTCAAAAAAGGCACCGATCTTAAAGAGGTTAAAGCCAAATTACTAAAACGTCTCGACGTAAAGGGTGCGAAGTACCCGGCCGAGCATAACGTTGGTCACATGTACAAGGCTGATGATAACTTAAGGAAATTCTATGAAGATCTAGACCCGACCAATACTTTTAATCCCGGCATCGGGCTCACTGACAAAAAAAGGCGATATACCGGCTCTTAAAAACAATTAAATCCTTATGAGAATCCTATTCATCATCCTCATGGCATGCAGTTTAATAACTGCTTCTGCAGAAAAGAATCAGGCCCCAAACATCATATTAATAATGTG
The DNA here is from genome assembly GCA_013213965.1 of Verrucomicrobiales bacterium. Lineage (GTDB taxonomy): Bacteria > Verrucomicrobiota > Verrucomicrobiia > Verrucomicrobiales > DEV007 > EC70. Next base: position 6,925 of record JABSSR010000045.1, read on the forward strand.
TGATGATCTTGGCTGGGGAGACGTCGGGTTCAACGGCAATCAAACCATTAAGACTCCGAACCTAGACAAGATGGCAAATTCAGGAATGAAATTTAACCGCTTCTATGCTGCCGCTCCTGTCTGCTCTCCGACCAGAGGCAGCGTCATTACGGGGCGGCACCCATTCCGTTATGGGATCTATTTTGCTAATACGGGTCACATGAAACCTGAAGAATTAACGCTAGCCGAACTGCTCCATAAAAAAGGATACAGGACCGGCCACTTTGGGAAATGGCATCTGGGAACGTTAACTAAAACATTAACCGATGCGAATAGGGGCGGCCCGAAAGGGATAAAGCACTTTTCTCCCCCACAGGAAAATGGATTCGAAGTTTGCTTCTCGACAGAATCGAAAGTTCCCACCTGGAATCCTATGTGGATTCCAAAAGATTTCACTAACGGTGGAAGCCGAAGACTCTGGTGGGATCCGGAGAATAAAACTGAAAAATTGAAGCATTACGGAACTCG
>JABSSR010000450.1 GCA_013213965.1 Verrucomicrobiales bacterium
GCCTTCTTTCGGAGAAGAATGCCTCATTCTGTTACCAAATCGAATCAGTAAATCTGATCTTTCGATACTAACTGAAGAAATCAGTGCCACACAATCAAACCCTATCCTGCTACTTGATTCATCACATTCAAGAAAAAATCAACTAGGAATAGATTCAAATGACCCGGACGTTGCTGAATTCGATTTCAGCTCCGGATCCGATGAAGAATTACGATCCATTATTGAACCTTTCAGGAATAATGAAAACACTATCATTTTCATTCCAGCCAAGACTTCAGTTAAGAACGGAGCTAATTTTCATTTCCCATCCAAGAGTCTCAGAAAGATTCTCGGACTGGGCATTCCGGCCATTCCCCTTTTCATAGAAAGTGTATCAGAAACCAAGTTGTCCATTGATAAGGAAAAAGGAACGATCCATTCTTATGGTGAAATCCTGAGGGAAGACAATCTTATAATTCCAAGCTTTCAGGAATCCCTCCTTGAGGCCGGAGAAGAGGCTTTCAGTAGTCACGACATCTTTAATGATTCTCTACCCTATTCGATCATCAAGGGCCTTAAAAATTATGGATCAAAGACCACCATCTTTGATGGGAATGACGGCACTGAACTCGTCTTCACTAAAGTCTTCGCAGCAGCAGCAGCACTGAGCCGCATAATTAAAAAAGAAACCCAAAAGAACCGTGTCGGCATTGTACTGACACCAGGAAAGGGAGGCCTAGTAGCGAATCTGGCAGTTCTACTCTCAGGCAAGGTCCCGGTTAATCTAAATTTCACCGCAGGATCCGATGCCGTTAACTCTTCCATGGATCAGGCTGATCTGGACAGAATTATCACGGCAGAAGCATTCGTCGAAAAGTATCCGGGATTTCCCTGGCCTAACGACGATAAGATCCTGTTCATTGAAAAAATTCGCCCAACTTTAAATAAGAAAATTATTTTATGGTTGCTAGCTTTAACCGCTTTCCCTCCCAAGATACTAGCTTCAATGCTTGGCATAACAAAAGAGGGCGGTGATCAGGAAGCCGTTCTGCTCTTTACCAGCGGGAGTTCAGGAAATCCCAAAGGGGTAGTACTCACTCACCGCAATATTCTAGCCAATGTTTCACAGTTCGGAAGCAGGCTCGAACTCAGTAACGAAGATAAGATTCTGGGCTGCTTACCACTCTTTCACAGTTTCGGATCAACCGTCACGCTATGGTATCCTATGCTTGAAGGGGTTAATCTTGTCACCTACCCGAGCCCCTTAGATCCTCCCAAGCTCGCTGATCTTATACAAAAGCACAAAGTGACTCTTCTCTTGGCAACCCCAACATTTCTAAGAGGTTACATGAGGAGAGTGGATCCGAAACAACTTGAAAGCATAAAGTATGTGGTGACCGGAGCTGAAAAGTTACCCCAGAAACTGGCAGAAGCTTTTTCGGAGAAGTTCGAAAAGAAAGTAATGGAAGGATACGGACTAACTGAAACTTCACCCGTTTCAAATGTGAACGTCCCTAACGTCGACACTGAAAATGATGAGGAACTGATTCCGAGCGAACGGTTCGGTTCAGTGGGTCAGTTCTTGCCCGGAGTTGCTGTAAGAATTACCGACACTAATGACGATACTCCAATACCTATAAATCAGAGCGGAATGATCTGGCTAAAAGGATCAAACGTGTTCAAGGAATACCTTCATCTCCCAGATCAAACCGACGAAGTCTTTAAGGAAAAATGGTTCAGGACTGGAGACATCGGCAGGGTTGATGAGGATGGTTTTCTCTTCATTGAAGGTAGACTCTCAAGATTCTCAAAGATCGGCGGTGAAATGGTTCCCCATGAGACGATAGAAGCACATGTCAACAAGGCCCTCGGTTATGATTCTGATGCTGAAAAGAAGATCGCCATCGTCGGAGTTCCGGACGAGGTCAAGGGAGAGGCTCTGGTAATGCTCAGTTCAGTCGAGATGGATAATGATTCCGTAAAGGCACTTAGGCAGAAACTTTTGGATTCGGGTGTTGCTGCCCTTTGGATTCCGAAGAAAATAGTGAAAGTTGAAGAAATACCTTCTCTGGCTTCCGGCAAACTTGATATTAAAGGATGCGAGGATCTGGCAAAGGGCCAGTAGAAATCTCAAATCAAACTCTTCATCGTGGATCCTCTCCGCAAGCGGTTAATTAATTCAGGACCGGTCCCGTTCAGGGACTTCATGGAACAGGCCCTCTATGATGATCACGGTGGCTACTACAGTACTAATATCCGAGAAGTAGGAAGAATTGGAGACTTTTCGATTTCGACCAAACCGAATTCTTTGCGGAGAATGGAGTCAGAACTTCACCCAGTGATCCATCAAGCAATCCGCATGACGCAGGAGAAGCTTTCAAGGTTCTTTGGCACCGTAAGATCTGAATTATTCAATAAAATTAACTTCTCCTGAAGACAAGCCCTTGACAGCAGGGCCAGCAAAGAAGATCACTGAGATAATGAAATTTGCACTATGTAATGAGACTTATGGCGGTTGGGATTTCGATGCTACATGCGATCACATTGCCAGTAGCGGTTATGATGGGATTGAAATTGCACCGTTTACCCTCAAGGAAGATCCAAGAGATATCAGCGAAAGTGATGCTACCAAGATCGGTGCAAGGGCCGAATCTGCTGGGCTCGAAGTGATCGGGCTCCATTGGCTCCTAGTCAAGCCTGCCTGGCTTCATCTCACAACTGATGATCCGCTCTTACAAAAGGACACAGTTAATTTTGGAAAGCACCTTGTCCGGACCTGCGCCGCCATGAATGGCAAAGTCATGGTATGGGGCAGCCCCAAACAGAGGGACATTCTTCCTGAATGGAACAGGAACGATGCTGTTGAACGTTCCGTTGAGATTCTTTCACTGATCTGTGAAACCGCATCGGAATGTGGTATCACCATTGCAATGGAACCGTTAGCAAGAGCAGAAACTAATTTCCTAAATACAGCGGAGGAAACGATCGAACTTATTGACAAGGTTAACAGCCCGGCTTGCAGACTTCATCTCGATGTTAAGGCGATGAGTGACGAACAAAAATCCATACCACAGATAATTGCCGAAAGTAGTAACTACATCGCACACTTCCATGCCAATGATCCTAACCTCAAAGGACCGGGAACTGGAGAAGTCCAATACGGCCCCATCGTCGAAGCCCTCAGGTCAGTAAATTACCAAGGATACGTTTCGGTCGAAGTTTTCGATTATAGTCCGGATCCTGAAACCATTGCAGAGGAAAGTATTGCCTTCCTCAAAGAGGCTTTTAGTGAATGAAAAGGGTTCACCCGCACGCAAGTGAACCCTTCAAAAGAACTTACAAAAATTCCGTTAAGGAATTGAGATCCTTTCACCGATCCGAATCAGACTACCACTGATACCGTTGACCTGTCTCAGAGCGGCCACCGTCGTGCCGTAGTTGCGCGAAATGCTATAAAGAGTATCACCCTTCTTTACCGTATGAACACTTTGCTTGGACGCATAAGTTTTTTGGGGCTGAGGTGAAGGGGGCTGGATAGCAATGTCACCGCTGCCAGGAGGAACGTAAGGATCCCCTATCGGCTGACTGTAGAAATCATCCCCCCCACCAGACTGGGAAGCATAAACATTATTGTA
>JABSSR010000451.1 GCA_013213965.1 Verrucomicrobiales bacterium
GCCGCCATTATCAGCAGATCCGGGTTCTTGCTATCAATGACAAAACCCAAGCGACCAAACTCAAGCAGGGTCGCCTTTGTCTTTTCACGGCTTACCTTATCGAACAGCGGGCGGTCCCCTGGATTCTTCAGGACAAGTTGAAACCATAATTCAGCCATCTCATCAGATGATTGCGGTCCGTAAATCACCCTAGAGGGAGGAGAGTTTGGGTTGGCAATGTTATTCGTCGTGTTATCGAAGGTATAATTCATGGTGATCTTTGTGCCTTTTGGTAGAAAGACCGAATTCTGATATTGATAATCGCCCTGCCAGTTAAAGTCCCAATTCTTTATAAGCAATAGCCACTTTTTTGATCCATCAGGAAGGATGGCATATCCCTCCATTCGCCGGCATAAGTAATGGGCATGCGGCAAGACCCGGGTCACCTCGACATCACCCGGCAAGACAAACTCATCCTTGACCTCAAACTTTTGCTCATTAGGCGGAATATCAATAGCGAGTGACGTAAGTTTAATTTTATAGGGTGTCGCCACAGGCGGTTCATCTGAGAAATACAAGCCAACAGAACACTGGAATGGTTCTGGTTTGCCGCTTGGGTTCATGTGCACCTGTATCACAAGATCTGACCCTGGTTCCAACAACCACGGAATGGTATCGGTTTTGTCTGAATAAAGAGCCCCGGGCTGCCAGCTAAGGAATTGTCCTTCTGGCATGGAGGCAGAACTCGGCACTCGCATTCCATCAAAGCCTGCGCTTGATGATGAACTTTGACGTCGCCGGGACTCTCGGCTGGAATCAACGTATATCAGCGCGTGATGTACGATCCCAGCGTTGCCCGGTCGAAATTCCAAGGTTCGTACATATCTGGCTTTTGTGGTTGGAATTGGGAGCACAAAATTACGGTAAACATCTCTGCCTTCGGCCTTGAGCGTGTATTCCCCATCCATCCCCACAACCATATCCGGCTTGCCTGACTGCCAACCAGTTGGCCAGTCAGGCAAATTGGGGCGAAGTTTTTCCGGCCCCTTCTCGTGTCCCTCATCAACCCACTTCTTAATGAGAGCAATCTGTCCCTCCGTCAGTCGTCGAGCCCCATTAAAGTTACCGTGCCCCGGCTCTGGCAACCAAGGTGGCATGTATTTGGATTGTACGACCTCAGTGATTTGCTGCGAACGCTTTCGCACATCATCATAGGTCAATAGATTAAAAGGAGCGGCCATTCCATCACGATGACATGGCGCACAATGACTATAAATGATCGGGGCAATGTCTTTATTAAAGTTAACAATCCCCTCTTTATTTTCAGCTTGTTCTTTTGCAACAGATTCAGTTGCGAATGGATTACTCCAAAAGCAAATGAAAATTATGATAATGACAAGTGCTCTCATTAAAAAACCACCGAATGGTGAACTGACCAACTTAGTTCTGGTTTGCGCAAAGAAAGGTAAGAAAGGTTACAGTAGTTGCAAAGAAAAAGTAGAGTGTTGCTACTGCAAGAAGTTGAGTAAATAACTGCCGGCTACTAGCATCCCCCCATCGATAAATAGAAATCAACAAAATCAAAACAGAAAAAATA
>JABSSR010000452.1 GCA_013213965.1 Verrucomicrobiales bacterium
ATTACTGCACTAGTCTGACCAGCATCACGATCCCTGATAGCGTCACCAGTATCGGGCAATCTGTCTTTTGGAACTGCATCAGGTTACAGAGCATCACAATTGGTAATGGCGTTACCAGCATCGGGGAGGAGGCCTTCTATGGCTGCAGCAACCTGACCGCAGTGACATTTCTTGGGGATGCTCCTAAAGCGGGTAGAGAGGTTTTCATATACGCACCCCCCACTATCTACCGCAAACCCGAAGCGAAGGGCTGGGGTGAGACTTTTGGGGGCAGGCCTGTAAAGCTGATTAGTGAGAAGCCTAAAACCCCATGAACCCCGTACCCTTATTCTTTGTTCTTGTGCCCTGCCCGCTTGGTCACTGAACCCCAATCACGCGACCTGTATCGTAGGGTGGGAGTAGTCACCATCCAATGTGCAGTGTATAGATCACTTTACTTTTACTTTTCGTAACTTGATAATCGCGGCATGAAAAAACAATTTTCTAACAAATCAGCTTGGTCCGCCGCATTCTTTGTGGGCTGTATTATCACGATTGTCGCCATGGTCCCATCGGCCAATGCTGATCTGCTCGTCTACGAACCCTTCGACTACGCGGACGGGTCGACCCTCACCGGACAGGGTGGCGCCTTAGGCACGACAGGCACATGGACGGCCCATGAAACTCACAATGGTGATTGGTATGTCCACGGGGAAGGCATCAGTGCGGATATCGTCGTCGCCCCCGGTCCGGTCCTCAACCACTTCGACGGGATTGTTGACAACCTGCCGACGTCGGGCAGCTATGTGGGCCTTCCCGGCCCGGCGGATGTGGGTCGCGGTCCGGACGAGGATTTTGAGATCGGCCGCAACATGGATGCGAGTATCGCACTGGGTCCAAGCGTGACCGCGACCTTCACATCCGGCACCACCACTTGGATCAGCTACTTGTCGGTCAAGGCCTGGGACCGCAATGAGGAACAACCGAACTTGGTAATCGGAACGGACCCGGCGCCCAATGGATCCCGGGGCGACAATTATGGTGGCATTGGGAATGGGTTTAGTGGATTCGGAACTGGCGGTGGTCCGACTCGCAACAATCGGACCCGTGTCTATCCAATGTTTTACGATGCCGGCCAATACTCCAATGTGAACGGTCCAATTCCGAGCAATGCGTATAGTCAAGCCGCTTCCGAAGTGAGTGCAGCCGACAGTTTCGTTTGGCAGGAAAACGATACCGACGGAAATTTCGGTGCGCCAAATATTGTGATCGGCAAGATCCAGTGGGACGCCGAGGCTGGTGGGGAGGATATCATCACGGTCGTTCGTTTCCTGGAAGACGAGACCCTTGAGGAGGCGGGATTCGACGCCTTGGTTGCCGCCCAACCCAATCTCTCCAGCGCCAACTGGGACGCTGCCAACAAGCCAGATCTCGACCAGAGCCAGCTTGACACCATAACGTTTATGGGCCTCAAGTTCTTCGTCGACGAGATCCGCATCGGCACGGACTTCGATGACGTGATCGGAGGCGGTGTTCCTGGTGCGCCGGCGTTTGCCATCACAGTGATCGATTATGCGCCCGCCGACGACATGGTCACGCTGACCTGGCGCGCGCGCGTGGGTCAGAACTTCACCGTCAAGTATTCGACCGACTTGACCAACTGGGAGCTCGACCTCGACGACGGGGTCGAGGCCGACGCCGGCGAAACGACTACCAGGACTTTCGACATCGCCGGCCTGGCTACGGAGGGGGAGGAACTCTACTTCCGCGTGGAGAGACAGTGAGATTCTTCCGGATGGATCTTGTGGTAGATTATTGCACAGTGAGTCTTGTACCCCTAACACCGAACAACGACCCATAAATCACTAACCACTGAGAGGGTACAGGATGCAGGAATTTGGGAAAAGGGTTGTAAGTCAGGATGGTAACTTTTGTGAGGAAAAGAATTGAACAACTCTTTTTACCCTATAAAATAAGGGTAGTTGCTCTTGGATAGTAGCTCACTCAAAGAAACATTAAGTTTTCTCATAATGAAAACTCTGACCATTGTCCGGCACGCAAAGTCCTCATGGAAAACGTCCGTAGACGATCATGACAGGCCCCTCAATGATCGAGGCATGAGTGCTGCTCCTAGGGTCGGTTCTGCGATTACCGAGAAAGGAAAAGTTCCAGATATTATAATTAGCAGTACTGCTCTTAGGGCCGCCACGACGGCGAAGCTCATTGCAAAGGAAATAGGTATTGAAGATTCCCTCATACTGTATGATGAGCAGCTGTATCTTGCTTCTATAAGAGACTATGAGGAAGTCATTTCAAGGCTCAACGAAGAGGACGGAACAGAACATGTGATGGTCGTATCGCATAACCCGGGATCACATGAATTATGCCATTACCTGACCGGTGATGATTCGATAGATCGTTTCATTACCTGTGCAGTTGCCAGGATTGATCTGGACATTGAGTTCTGGGGTCAGATCGGTTCGAAGACAGGGAAACTGATTGAATTCTTTACTCCTCACGATATTTAGAAGGGACCCTGGAACATCCCCAAACAATTCAGGAAAATCCAGATTTCTGTAGAAAAAGAAGTTCGGCGGTAGCGGGACGTGCTTACTTCGATGCCATCTTTTGTTTCGTTAATCAATACAAATTAGGGCCTCGGCCAGCTCATTTTGCTCCGCGTCACTTTGAGGTAAGACCTCAGATAGGAGTTCTCCCGCTTCATTAATTACAGCAATCATTGCTTCTGCGGGGCTCGCATCATTGGATAATGATTGCGTGAACTTTGAACAAAGTGATTCAATGGCTTCACTACCCAGCTCCTTCTCCACTCTCTCGTCCCCCAGTACCACTGCCTGACGCTCGAAGAAAGAAACATAAAATAATAGACCAGACTCGCTCGAAGTGTGGTGAACTCTTTGATCAAAAAATGTGAGAGCGGCCCTATCTTTTACTGACTTGGATAACTCGCTGCGGGGCGTGAATAATTTCCTTAGCCAGCTGATTCTGGACCCTATAACAGCCCCAAGGATAAATCCTCCGATGACCGACAGGGCTAGAAATAAGGCAACCGGTGCATTGCCCCATGAACCTGCAGTTTCTGCATCAGAATGAGGGGTAATGCCCCAAACAACAATCATCGCAATGATGCCAAAGAAGACTCCAATAATGTCCTCTGCCCGGTCATAACGGCCCGAGCACGTTGCAGCTACAGGAACAATTTCTGCAGAGGTTAATGATTCTGCTTTCAAGACTGCATCAGCAATTTTCTTCTTTTCTTCCTCACTAAAATATTGGCTGGCCTTTTTCATAGTCTTTAAAATTTGAGTTTATTTATTTGATTACCAGCTCCCCGATGCACCGCCACCGCCCGAATAACCACCACCGTATGATCCTCCGCCTCCGCCTCCGCCTCCGCCTCCGCCGCTTGCTGCCATGGCTTTAAGAATGAAGAAAAGGATACCAAAGATTGCGGCCCAGAGGATCCAAGCAGACCCACTGGATCCGCTCCTGGCCAGTGAAATGACCGTGAAGACTCCGAGACCTATGAGTCCAGCAATAAATAAATAATCACCGGTCGTTTTTTCCTTTTTATACTTTGGCGATCGAGAACCTCCTTTGCCGATCCCGTTGCGCACCATGTCCTCAAGACTATCGAAACCTTGAACAATGCCAGCGGAGAAATTACCTGACTTGAAGGCAGGAATAATGACCCCGTCCATGATTTTCTGGCAGTGCCGGTCCATTTCTCTTCCCCATCCTGCCCCGAGCTGGATCCTGGCCTTACGGTCCCCCTTGGAAACCAGTAAGAGGACACCCTTATTGAGATCTTCCGGATTCGCTCCCTCAATCTGCACATGACCAATTTCCCACTGATCAAAGAGAAAGTGTGCAAAAGTTTCGATGCGCAGGCTTTTATTCACATGCTCTGACATCCTATCAATAGTGACAACAATGATCGGTGTGACTGTATCTGTTAAAAGCTGATCAGCCTTTGTACGTATATGATCTGTGTCTTCTGCACTTATCAGATCTGCAAGATCAGTAATGAATCTACGGTCCTCTGGCCGGTCAATGTCATATATCATTTGTGCTGTGCAGGGTCCCGCTATGACCAGAAAGACAAACAAAGTTGATAATACCCGGTAAAGATCACGTTTCATATTTTAAGATGATATAACACATTTAAAGTGAAATGAAAAAGCAATAAAATGAACTTTTTTATATATTGTTAGAGAGAAGTTGAAATTATCTTCTTCAATCCATCACGGATGGATCATGGCAAGTTTTTGGAAGCATGAATCATTTTCCAAAGATTTTAATGAAAGGGGCAGCAAGCCTTGCCCAGAATTTCCAAGCCATTCCTTCTGAACCTCTAAACCAAACAGAAATGAGTGTCCAGAGTCCAAGCACAATAGCCAAGATGAATGGAGGACTGAATGACTCCCTGGTCCTAGGAATCCTAGGAACATAGTCATGTGAATTATCAATTTCGATAAGATCCATCCCGTTTGGGATCATTCTTTGTAGAGCATCGAATCCTGCAAAGATGCCGCGGCTGAACATCTCTTTCTGGAATCTGGGTAAAATTACATTAGTCATGACCCAGTACTTGTGATTATCTTTTTCCTGTCCCCATCCTGCTCCGAGATGGATATTGACTGTTAAGGGCACCAACTGACTGTCTTGCTTTGAAACGAGCAGTAGGATACCCTTGCTGAGGTTTTCTCCAGTCCCGGACGAACCGATCCGCCACTGTTTAAATAGAAGATCTGCAAAGGTCTTAATGGACATTTCCTCATCCACATGATCCGACATTTTATTGATGGTGACGACAAAGATTGGAGTCTCTGTATTTTTAAGCAGTCGTTTTCCGCGGTTACGAATTTTTTTCTTATGTTCTGAATCAATTAAGTTTGCCTTATCAACAAGGCATTCAAAGTCCCCTGGCAGAGCTAGATTTTTGATGTCCTGTGCAACACAATTCATCTCCATGATTGAAAGTAAAAAGAAACAAAGAACGGAGCTGCAGAGGGGACGCTTTATGTTTTGAGAAAGCCTTTTCATGCCGCTCACGCGGAACTTCGCACGTCTTGAAAGGTCAATTAATTTCATGCGTTGTTTTGTGTGAACCTGCCCGTACTATTTGGAAAGGATCAGTTAACTATTAATCTTTGAAATTTTTGTAAATGACGGAATAATCCTCATTCTCATTGCCCTCATCCATCTGGGCTCTCATTGTCTGTGCGGCTGATTTAAGGACCGGAAGATCAATGCCGGCCTGTTCTGCAATGGAGAGACCGAAGTTCGCGTCCTTGAGCATATTTTTGAGTGAGAAATGAGGCTCATAATTCCCGTCCAGCATCGTAGGAAGCTTCATGTTGGACAGGCCTGAAGCACATGCATTCACCTTCATTGCTTCAGACATCTTATCCAGATCCACACCGCCAGTTTCACAAACACTCAAGGCCTCTGCGAGGATTGCAACAGTAGTCGCGGAAATCATGTTGGTGGCAATTTTAAGGACCGTGGCTGCACCTGCCTGACCCAGATAAGTGATGGAGTTCGAACTTGATTCGAGTAATGACCGGACCTTTTCCAACACGTTCTGGTCACCCCCAACATAATAGTTAAGTAGTCCACCGGCCGCGGCATCACGGCTGCCAGTGAAGGGGCAGTCCAGAAATGATGCGCCTGCGGATTGGATTTTTTCATTAGCTTCCCCAGTGTGTTGAGGTGAGACCGTGGCATGGTTGATGATTATATGCTCCTCACTGAGGGCGGGTCCCATGTCATCAATGACCTGAAGTAGTGCTTCCCCGTCCCGCACGAAGATTTGAATGTAAGTACTTCTCTGTGCAACTTCTAGTGGTGACCCGAGATCATTCTGGTCCTGGCCCGGGGTCCTGTTCCAAGCATTAACCTGCCATCCCTTTTCCCTAAGGGCCGTGGCTATACGGCTGCCAATAATTCCAAGGCCAATAATACCTACGCTGGCCCCTTTCTCAGTAGACATATTATTAATCGCCTAATAGAAGGTCATTTCTGCTCATGATCTGTCCATGGAGCAGATAAAAAATCTGGCTAATGATGGACTATTTCTTCGAGCTTTTAGGCTTCTTGGTTGTCCCGGTCTTCGGCTCAATGAACTTAGTCTCACCGGTCGCTTTGCCGGTCTTTGGATCGACAGGAGTCACTTTGATCTTGCCGCCCTTCTCTTTTGGAAATTCTACGGCTACTGGAGGAGTAGTGGCAGTGATAGGCTTGCGTGGCTTGGATCCTGAAGGACTCGTTGAGCCGACCTTTTTGCCTGGTCTGACTGATGGGATCCTTGAAGGCGCAGCAGTAATTTCAACAAGCTCCATTTCAAAGATCAGAGTGGAATTTGGTCCGATAGGGGCACGTCTTCCCATTTCACCGTATGCAAGGTCAGAAGGAACAAATAGTCTCCACTTTGATCCGACCGGCATGATCTGAAGTGCCTCGGTCCAGCCTTTGATTACGCCTCGAACACTGAACTGACGAGGAGTTGTGCCGTTGGTCTGATCAAATACTGAGCCATCGATCAGAGTTCCCTTGTACCGAGCTTTGATTCTATCAGTTGGTTTTGGTATGGCTCCGTCAGCAGCTTTAAGAATTTCATATTGTAGACCGCTCGGCAGAGTCTTAACGCCTTTCTTCTTGCCATTAGCCAGTAGGAACTTCTTACCGTCCGCCTTGTTCTTGGCAGATAGCTCATCCCATTCTTTCATGGTCTTAAGGCCGAAAGCCTCCAGCTGTGTTTTTTTCTGGGCAAGTTCAGAACGCTCTTTACTGAAGGCTTGGAGGATCCTGTTCTTATCTTCATCTGAAAAATCTATCTTATTTCCGGCAATGGCGGCCTTGAAACCTTCTACGAAACGTGCCACTTCAATAGCAAGTTCCGCGTTCTTCATATTGGCGCCGATGTCCGCACCTATAAGGTAACTGACGATCTTCATGTCCTTATGTTCGGTGGTTTCTTTTGGCTTGGCAGGAGCAGTTTCTGTTTTGGCCGTGGTCTTTGCTTTGTCGGCCTGAGCTGAGGCAGATAAAGATAATGCGAATCCTATAGTGAAAGGGACTAGTAAACGTTTCATGGTTGAGGTTTTGATAAGGTTTTTAATTTGGGGGTCGGTATACTAGTCCGATTAATTCAGAGAATCAATCTACACTTATTGCAATTGAGTTGCATTTATTAAGCTAATAAGCTAATATTGCGCAATAATGTGTAGCTTGAGTGGAATTTTCCGGCTTCTGGCACTGTTTATATTGGTGTTTTTAACTGGATGCGGACCGAATAGTGAGAACCGGACTGCACTTTCAGGTGATGGACCAATTCGTGTTATTACAAGTGTTGCTCCGCATGTGGAACTTATTCGCAGGATCGGAGGGAAAAGAATAATAGTTGATGTCCTGGTCGAACAGGGTCAGGACCCGCACACATTTTCACCGAGCCCCTCAACGATGAAAAAGCTCAGTTCTTCAAGGATCCTCTTCACGGTCGGGATGCCTTTCGAGGAACAGCTACTCAGTAAAATAGAGTCAACTGCCGCCCCGATCAGGTCAGTTGACGTGTCCCAAGGCATTGAGAAACTGGCCCTCCAATGTGAACATGGTGAGCACTTCGAACATGAGGTGACAGGAGAGACAGAAGAATTCGAAGAACATCATCATGAGGATGATCCTCACGTCTGGTTGTCAGCTTCCGCTCTGAAGATACAGATCAAGAATATTCTAGAGGCTTTGAAAAAGGAATTTCCAAATCATGGTGATGAGTTTGTTGCCAATCACGAATCTCTTTTTCAGGAGATCGATGCTTTGGAAAAGGAACTTAAAAAAAATATGGAGCCTTTTGGCGGAAAGAAAATATTCGTATTTCATCCTGCCTTTGGATATTTTGCTTATGAGTACGGACTAGAACAGATGTCTGTTGAGGTTGGAGGCAATAGCCCGACCCCAAAGGAACTGTCAGAATTTTTGAAAACAGCGAAGGCGGAGAAGATCAAGGTTCTTTTTGTCCAGCCTCAGTTTGACACACGCAGTGCCGATATCATTGCTGAACGTCTCGGTGCTAAAATTTATACGATGGACCCCCTCGAACCGGACGTACTTTCGAATCTGAAAAAAATATCTTCAGCAATTGCTGAAGGATTGAGCGGATAATAGCATGGCGAGTATAGAGTTCAGAAATGTCAACTTTGGTTATGAAAAGGACAAAGTTATCATTGAGAATGCAAGCTTCGAACTGGAACCAGAACAATCTATCTGTGTGGTCGGGCCAAATGGTGGTGGAAAGTCCACACTGATAAGGCTCCTCTTAGGACTCATTAGGCCCTGGACCGGTCAGATCAGAATCTTTGAGAAGGGACCGGAAAGCTCCAGGCATCTCATTGGCTATATGCCTCAGTACCTGAACTTTGATGCTCAATTTCCCATTACGACGCTCGAAGTGACTCTGATGGGTTGCCTCTCATCTGGCTCGAAGATTGGACCCTATAGCAGGAAGGACCGAGCTGACGCGGAAGCTGCGCTCGAGAGGGTCAATCTAGGCGAAATGGCAAAAAAAAGATTCTCAACACTTTCAGGAGGCCAACGTCAGCGGGCTCTCATTGCCAGGGCACTGGTCAGTGATCCAAAGATATTATTACTTGATGAGCCGACCGCTAACGTTGATCAGAGCGTGGAGGAGGAGTTCCACAAAATACTCAGGGAACTGGCCGAGCAGATTTCCATTGTTCTAGTTTCGCATGATCTGGGCTTTGTGTCCGGCTGGCTCGAGCATGTGCTCTGCGTCAATCGTTCCGTGCACATGCATCCAACAGCGAGCATTGACGGAAAAAAACTCAATGAGATTTTTGGGGATAATATTGTGGCGATTCGTCATGACCACGATTGTCCTCCAGGCGAACACATTCATCATCATGGGGAGGAGTGCGACCATGGAAAGTGAACTCATTAATGCGCTTAACGAGCCGTTATTTAATTTTTTAAGATATGCTCTGGCCGTGGGCCTCCTGGCCAGCCTATCGTTCGGAATTGTAGGGACCTATGTGGTTACTAAGAGAATTACCTACATAGCTGGTGCCATTGCGCATTGCGCACTTGGAGGGATCGGTTTTGGATTGTATGCAAAACACGAGATGGGCTGGCAATGGTTTGACCCGTTGTACGGCGCCATCATTGCTGCTGTCATTTCAGCTTTAATAATAGGGACTGTTGTTTTGACGGGGAGCGAGCGTGAGGACACTGTCATTGGGGCTACCTGGGCCGTTGGTATGGCCGTGGGTTTTCTTTTCATCAAGATGGTCAGGACCGTGACCGTCAATATTGAGAGTTGGCTATTCGGAGACATCAATTTTGTAAGCAGTTCAGATCTTTGGACCGTTGCCTTTCTCGGTGTCTCGGTCCTGATACTGACGATACTTTTTCATAAGCAATTTGTGGCTATATGCTTCGATGAAGAATTCGCACGCTCTCGTGGCGTGAATGTCCCTTTCTTCTACATACTTCTGTTATTAATGTCTGCTGTGACTGTCGTTCTTCTGGTCAGAGTCATTGGTATCATCATGGTCATTGCTTTACTCACCTTGCCGGCAGCATTAGGTTCCAGATTAGCCAAAGGTCTTCCCGGAATGATGAGTTGGGCCGTTTTCATCTGCTCGATCTTTCTGCTTCTCGGACTGGAATTTTCCATGAGAATTGATGCGCCTGCAGGGCCCAGCATTATTCTTGTGGCCGGGGCCGCTTATTTTGGTTTCTTATTAATAGACAAGATCCTAGGTTATATTAAGAGTCACGGAAATAAGTGAATAGTTTCGTCCTTCTACGTATATTAATTAAGTGAATCGTATCTTCATGAAACTGTTTCAGTCGGTTTGTTTGATCCTATTTGTAAGTATTCAGGCACTCATTGCTGAAATTCCGATAGCCAATGAGCCTGACCAGAGAGTTCAGATAGAAGGAAAGGGATGGAGGCTAGAGAAGGCAGTGATAAAAGATACTGACCGGCCTCGAATTCTATTGATAGGTGATTCAATTCTGAGTGGTTATGCCCGTCACGTGATCAAAAAGCTGAAAGGTAAAGCTTATGTGGATATCTGGGTGAATCCTTATCATCAGTCAGAAGGCCTGAACAAAATATTGGCGCTTGTTCTATCTGAGGGCCCTTATGATTTAGTGCATTTCAATGTCGGATTGCATGGATGGCAGGAAGGAAGAATAAAGGAGGGCACGTTCGTCCCATTAACAAAAGATTATGTTAAGGTCATCAGGTCAGTGGCTCCGAAAGCAAAGTTGATATGGGCAAATAGCACTCCTGTGACAGTAAAGAATAATGTTAAGGAGCTAGATCCAGAGATTAATCCTACCATTATTGAGCATAACAGAATGGCAGATTCGGTCATGAAAGAGATGGGAGTTCCAATCAATGATTTTTATTCCGTACTCGATAAGAACAGGAGCCTGGCAAAAGGTGATAGGTTCCATTGGACAGGCCCCGCCTATTCTTTATTGGGAGAAATGGTGGTCAATTCTGCCGCGCGTGAAATTCTATCCAAACCTTAACATTTCTTAACATATTAGTTAGTAGAGTAACTGATCCATTGTTTTGCCTACAGGATTTGAGATCTATTATATTTATAGAAGAAACTTGCGCTGATGATAGAAAAGAAGAGTTGGGACCAGGAAAGAAAAGCGATGCAGGATATGCACCGCGAACTGACTGGCGGAGATCGGGATGCCTGGAATTATAGGATGTATGAGCCCGTATCAGTGCCTGACACTTTGAGTCCTGAGGGCAGTGAGAAATTCAGTGATTATAAAGAGAAATGGGAAAAGGCTAACCATTGTGTTGAGTCGAACGAAGACAGAATGCTTTCCGCTTGCTGGAATAATTTGCCAGAATCGTCACCTTTGCGAATTGCTGGAACCAATCAGTTTTACATGATGTGGACCCGGCAAACACGAAACAGAAGGGCCCTTGCTACGATTGATGCAAACTGTGAAATAATACATTCTATTATATTGGCCGATCATTTTAATGAGACTGGTTTTGATCCTAAAAGTGAAAGGTTTTTAGTCTACAAGGAGCATGTCATCTGGCTCATGAGAGGAGCCGAACCTCATTACGTAGAGAATTGGTCCAGGGACTATATTAAGTGCAAAAATAATGCGAGAAATTCTGACAAGATCTTGTTGGAAATCATTTCAGCTTATGATTTTCTCAGTGCAAATCGCATTGAGAATGACCGGACTCAGGAACCTAACCCAATAAACATAAGGGATTACATTTGTGATCAAACGAATGACAGATTAGATGATCCGCAGCTCCTAAGTGACGCGCTCTGGGAAGAAAAAATGAGAACAGCATCCATGTTCATTCCTCTTATCTTTTAAATTACTAAAGGTGAAGAGTATAGTTGTTTGAAGGATATCTTTAAAGATCCGGAACTGAATTATTATTAGTTATTGCCTCAGAGTCCTGCCATGCTTTTATAAAATAGTCATGAGGTCGCTATTCATCTTATTTAAAGCAATTATTTTACTGCCCTTCGTTTTTACTCTGCTGCCCGTCCGTTCTGAGGAACCAATGAATGTGCTGGTCATACAGACCGATGAGCATAATTTTAGAACGCTGGGCTGTTACCGTGAACTGATGCCGATCGATCAGGCATTTGTCTGGGGAAAGGGAGTAAAGGTTGACACGCCGAACATTGATTGGATAGCAAAGGATGGGGCCATTTGCGATCGGTACTATGCGACATCACCGGTGTGTACACCTTCACGGGCCGCGCTGATTTCCGGACTCTATCCTCAGAACACAGGAGCAATTAATAATAATGTTCCACTCAATGATAGGGTAAATACTTTCGCTCATGTACTGAAGGATAGTGACTATGTGACCGGCTATGCGGGTAAATGGCATTTGGCTGGATCCGCTAAACCAGGCTGGAAACCCAAAAAGAATTTTGGTTTTACGGATAACCGTTTCATGTTCAATCGAGGTCACTGGAAAAAATTGGAGGTTGGACCTAAAGGACCTCGGATTGGAGCAGTCAAGGACGGCAAGCCAACCTATTCTCTAGCAGGGGCAGATCAGAAGACCTTCACTACAGATTTTCTAATTGATCGAACAATTGATTTTATTCGTAACAACAAAGACAAGCCATTCTGTTATATGGTTGCTATCCCTGACCCTCACGGACCGAACACGGTAAGGGCACCTTATGATACCATGTTTGACCCGGCTACTTTTCGTCAACCGGCAAGCGCGCTAGCAAAGGGTCAAGGACTGTCATCATTCCAACGGGTCATGAAGGATCGGTTTAACGCACGACAGATGGCTCTTTATTTTGGTATGGTTAAGTGCATTGATGATAATGTAGGGCGTATTCTGAAAGCACTCCGCAAAGAAAATATTCTGGACAGGACTCTGATTGTTTTTACGTCCGACCATGGGGACATGTGCGGTGAGTTAGGACGACACAATAAGGGGATCCCTTGCGAAGG
>JABSSR010000453.1 GCA_013213965.1 Verrucomicrobiales bacterium
AGGACTTGAGGGTTTGGCAAGGATCAGGCTTTGAGCTGATCGGTGAGGATTCTACTCTATGGAAAATTTCTGATCAGGTCCTTGAGGTGGAGAGAGTATTTTACAGGTTAGAGGTTAAATACCGTTGATCCTGATCTGTTATATAGTTGTGCCATATTCTTGATGATATGGTTAACGCCAATTAAATAAGTGGAAAAAAGACTGACAAAGAAAATAAAAGCTCTCGTCCTTGGGATAATAGGAATCTTTTTAATATTAATAATTATTAGAGAGGTGCACACTTTCCGGATTAAAAATCTATGGAATTCTGTTCGTGAAGAATGTGAACAAAAAGGCTTAAGTTTTGATTTTAGTGATATCATTCCAGAGCCTGTTCCGGACGATAAGAATTTTGCTTATGTGGCGCCACTTAAGCCTCTACTGGAATACGAAGAGGACGGCGTTACTCCTCTTAATCCTGAAAAATACGATGAAGCTTCAAATTTTCTCATTATCCCTGCAGACCTGTCGTCGTCCCTTGGGCCCAAAGGACCTGAACTATATCATGGCTATGACCTGAGCGCTGTTCAGAAATTTTTCCGGGATGATGGAATGGAGTTATGGTCACAACCAGTGGAGGCAGGTGAACCTGCCGCTGACGTGATGTTGGCAATTGGCAGAGTGGCCGAGGACATGGACTTACTTGCCAAGGCCTCGAAGCAAAGACCGTTTTACCGGTTGAATGTGAAATATGAAGTAAAGGATTTTGATGAAGTGAAAGATTTTGAAAATATCATCGGGGGTGCGTCAAATTTCCCTCAGCATCTGAATGCTCAATGGTGGTTTAACATCAGATGTTCCGCACATCTGGACAATGGTAATACGGAATCTGCTTTGGCGGACCTAAAGATGTCTATGTTCCTTGCTGAGTTATATGAAAATGAACCTAATTTATTATCTCAAGTATGTCGCCTTACCTTGATGCGGTTAGCATTAAATCCGTTGTGGGAAGGTCTCGCAAAGAAGAGGTGGAATGCAGAGCAATTGGACTCCCTTCAAAATATTCTTGCCAACATAAATTATTTGGAAGGTTTGGACAAGGCGCTGCGCTTTGAGCGTCATTTGATCAATCAAATACATCATTATCTTCGTGGCTTATTGAATCAGGATTCGGATAGTTTCACTGCTTCGCTCGCTTCTTTCGGGGTACCCCTAGCTTTAACCGGTGCTGTGGGGTTTAGATTATTTCCCTTAAAATGGTTTTACATATCACCATCGGCTTTTATTAACGGCAGTCAGGCACGTTCCAATGAGTTGTATATAAAATATTTGAACAATACAGTCGATTTGAAATCGAGGCGGATAAGGCCCAATGCAGTGAAGGGATTTGATCAGTACTTTAAAAAAAATGCCCTATCACATCCTTATAATTTCATAAGTGGTTTATTTTTTGGAGCTGGGGCCCCAGCTGTCAAAAAAATCGGGCAAATGCAAAATTCAATTGATCAGGCGCGTATCGCCTGTGCTTTGGAAGCCTATCATCTTAAGGAGGGAAAGTATCCACAGAGTCTAGCTGAACTTGGGAAAGAACTTCCTCATGATGTCTTTACCGGAGAGTCCTATTTTTATGATCCTGACAGTAAAGGGAAGTACCGTATTTACGGGGTAGGTTGGAATCTAAAAGATGACGGAGGTAATGTGAATGCCGAAAACTCTCAGTCAGGTGAGGCAAGTAATAATGAACCGATGGATGTAATATGGCAGAATTTCCCTGTATCTTCTTCTGATGAAAAATAAAATATTAATTATGTATTCATAATCTTCTTATTATCTTTCTTATGCTATAATCGGTGACAATGAGGTATAAAATATTATTTTTATTTGTTTTAATTTACTCTGCTCCACTAAATGCAGAGATTGGCCCGGACGGAACTGGGACAGTCAATGGGTACTTCATTGGACCCGGAGTAGACCTCAGTGGGTCTCCGCCGGTAACATTGGTTTCCGGATATTACCACAACATGGTTTTAATGGAGGAAGGAAATTGTCTTGCCTGGGGCTGGAACAATTATGGACAGGCTAACATCGATTCTGATCTGAACGGGATCGTTTCAATTGACGGAGGATATTATCACTCAGTGGCGGTCACGGAAGAAGGATCTGTTTTCGCGTGGGGGAGGAATAATTATGGACAGATAACGATACCTGATGACTTAGGTGCTGCAATTGCCGTTGCTACGGGGCATACTCATACACTGATCCTTAAAGAAGACGGCACAGTCATTGGGATTGGAAGGGATAATTATGGGCAGATAAGTGTGCCTGATGGTTTAGATGAGGTGAAATCGATTACTACCGGAAGAGAACACAGCCTTGCTCTCAAAGAAGACGGCACAGTAGTTGCATGGGGAAGGAATGATTATGGACAGAGTAGTGTCCCCGAAGATCTGAGTGATGTTGTTGCTATTTCTGCCGGATACTATCATTCTTTGGCGCTCACGAGTGACGGGAAGGTCATTGCGTGGGGTGATAATTCATACGGTCAGGGAAATGTGTTGGAGGATCTGAGTGGAGTTGCCGCCATTGATGCGGGAGGATTTCACAATCTTGCTTTGAAAGAAGACGGTTCCGTTGCGGTCTGGGGAAGAAATAATTACGAGCAGGCCACAGCGCCTGAGGATCTATCTGGTGTAATTGCAATTGCTGCTGGAACAGTGCACAATATTGCACTAAAGGACGATGGGATCATGATCGGTTGGGGAAGAAATAATTATGATCAGGCGGATGCACTTATCGGATTAAATCCTGCAGATCTGAGGGAGGCGAACCTGAGACGTGCTGATTTTTCAGGAGTGAACCTGTCAGGAGTTCAATTGGATGAAGCGGATCTTAACCGTGTCATTTCAGGAGAAATAGAGGGCATCCCTGCTAGTCTTCCTAAGGACTGGATCTTGTCCAATGGTTATCTTATCGGACCCGGTGCTAATCTTGCCGGAGCCGATCTCACTGACATTGATTTGAGTGATGCTAAAATTTCAGGTGTCCGTTCAGGAGGGATCACAGGATTGCCTGCAGCGCTCCCGGACGAATGGATTATCGTGAACGGATACTTGGTCGGTCCGTCTGCGAAACTGGAACAGGCTGATTTTTCAGGTAAGGATCTTGCTGGTGTGGATTTTTCGTCGGCCGATTTAGAGGAAGCAGATTTTTCCGGAGCTGACCTTACCGGAGCAATTCTTACTGATACGGACCTTACTGAGGCAGTCTTTTCTGAGACGGATCTTTCTGGGATTGTTACGGGCGATGTTTCAGGAAGTCCGGCAATTCTCCCCGAAGGTTGGAAAATAGTGGAAGGTTATTTAATGGGGCCGACAGCAGTCATTGAGGGGGCCGACTTGTCTGGAGCTGACCTCGAAGGGCTTGATCTTTCTGATGCGAAAATGAATGGAGTCCAGTCAGGAAATGTAAAAGGGGAACCTTTAGCTTTGCCGGAGAATTGGATTATTATTAATGGTTATCTGATCGGGCCAGGTGCTGATCTTGAAGGTATAGATCTTGAGGAAATGGACCTTACTGGAGTCGATCTTACTGGTATCAGCTCCGGATCGGTTAAGGGAGAGCCCTTAGCGCTCCCTGAGAACTGGACAATTATTAAGGGTCATCTAGTAGGTCCTACAGCTGACCTGAAGGAAGCTAACTTCACTGAAGTTGATTTTACTGACGCTGACCTTTCAGGAACTAACTTAGAAGAAGTGAATTTCACCAAGGCCATTCTCACTAACGTGAATCTTACCGGATCGACTGGTCTTGACAGTATTGAATTTAAGGACGCGGTCCTTGACGGTATCATCCTCCCTGATGGTTATGAGTACATTAATGGTTACATTGCCGGTGGAGAGAGAATCGTTCCCTGGTCCGTGGCTGAAACGAAAATTAGTGTACTTGAGAAAAAAATTGAAGAGCTCTTGAATGGAGTCGACGAGACTCAGGGAGGTCGAGTCAGTTCGGTCATGATCGAAGCAGATCCCGTGACCGGAGAATTAACTCTCACTTTGCGTTTGGAGGAAAGTGAGGATCTCGTGACATGGGATCCTGTCGGAGACGTTTTCACCAGGAAAATAATTCTG
>JABSSR010000454.1 GCA_013213965.1 Verrucomicrobiales bacterium
AGATTATAAGTTTGTTGGGGAAGTCTCTTTCGAACCTTCTGAGCAGGCAGAAATTGATTACCTTTACTACAGGTCAATCCTCGAATTTGCAGCCGAACGTTTTCATTCTGACGAGAAATACCTCACAAAAATAAACCCTGAAACAGATTGGGAAAAGGTAGTCGCAGGGACTGTCATCAAGGTTCCAAACGTGACTTCGTTTAAAATTGAAGACGTAAGAAAAGACAAGTCATTCCTGAGAGAACGCAAACTCAGCAAGCGTTTAGTCATCGTCGATACCAGCCAAAAGCTTGTCACCATATGGGACAAAAAAAAGATCCTGGCTGCATTTCCTATAACGCCAGGACAAGAAAAATTCATTCACCGCGGAAACTGGGTCATTCAAAATATGATCACTACCCCAACGTTCAGATGGGATCAGAGCATGCTGGATACGGGGAAACGCAGTAACGAAGCTCACCTACTTCCACCGGGCCCAAACAGTCCGATAGGAATCTTCTGGGCAGGACTAAATAAGGGCGGGATCGGTCTGCATGGGACTTCGTCTCCACACACAATTGGCCGGTCCAGAAGTGCGGGTTGCGTGAGGCTGGCTAATTGGGACGTTGTCCGTCTTTCGGACCTGGTCAGGCCCGGAGCAAAGGTGGAAATGCGCTAGCCAGTCCTGATTAGCCCCGCTTCCTCCATGGTTGGGATGATTTGGATACGGGCCTCCTCTGCTTCTGAGATAAACGGTCAGTGCCCTCAGCAAAGTCATGCCAAACCTTTACCAGTTCGTCCCTGATCTGCGGCTTGGACTTCGAGAGATCCTTCAACTCGGTACGGTCTGCGAGCATATCATAAAGTTCCCAGGGCCCGCCCCGAGCAGAAACCACTTTCCATTTTCCTTTCCGAACTGCACGATTATTGCCGAAATGAAAATAAAGAAACTCATGATCTTCTCTCCTCTTCCCTTTAAAAATCGGCAAGAGTGATTTTCCCATTAACTTTGATTCAGGATCCTTGTCCGGATGATCTGCACCGGCCAGATCCATGCAGGTAGGCATAAAATCAACGAGATGCCCTACCTGGTCTGTGATCGTACCTTTCTTTGTTCTCAGCCCCTTGGGCCAGTGAACGATCATCGGGCTACTTATCCCTCCCTCGTGCTGGTTCTGTTTGTACCAGCGGAAAGGCGTATTACCCGCATGCGCCCAACCAGTATCGTAAGTCCAATAACTTTCAGGATCCCAAGGCATCTTATCAGCACCACGAGTCCGTTCAAAAGGACATGCTCCATTATCAGAACAGAACATGAATAATGTATTTTCAAAAGCACCGACCTCCTTGAGCCTTTCAACGAGTTTCCCGATCCCCTGATCCATTCGATCAATCATCCCTGCATAAGTGGCCATACGAAAATCCTCCCAGTCCTTCTCTTTATCGGTCAGATCATTCCATGGCCTGACGTTCTGAGGTCTCGGGCTCAGGGCCCATTCCCGCTCTATTAGTCCGAGATCAAGTTGCCGAGCATAACGCTTCTCTCGTAACCGATCCCAGCCACCCGCGTACTTGCCCCGATATTTCATGACTTCTTCCTTAGGTGCCTGGAGCGGGTAATGAGGTGCATTGTAAGCGAGGTACAGGAAGAATGGCCTGTCCTTGTCCTCGTCCAGACTTTCATTCACGAAACGAATCGCATGGTCCGTGTTCGCGTCTGTCGTATAAAATCCTTCCTTTGGAACATCAAATTTCTCACCATCAAGACGGAATGAATTATCACCAGTGAAGAAATTAGTGGCCCCACTCAAATGACCAAAGTATCTACTGAAACCCTTATCGGTCGGCTCCTTGTCCAGGTGCCACTTCCCTACCATCAGGGTCTGATAGCCTGCGGGCCTGAGAACCTCGGCAATGGTCGGTCCGTTAGAGAGTTTGGCAGAGCCTGCCTGGCCGCAATACTTTCCTGTCAATAAATCCACTCTGGAAGAATGACACTTGGCCGTATTATAGAACTGAGAGAAACGGAGACCGTTCTCCGCTAAACTGTCCAGAACTGGAGTCTTAATCTCACCTCCATAGCAGCCCAGATCCGCAAATCCAAGATCATCAGCCATGATCAAAACAATGTTGGGCCTTTCTGCTGCATCTGAAAGATCAGACCAGACATAGCAAGGAAGGAATGCAATTACCGCGAAAAGTTTTCTGATAAAATGGTTCATGAGATATTAGGCTTTTAGAATCAAATTCAATGAATGAAATCTTAATCAAAGAAAAAGGATATTAAAGATATGAGTTTATTACTTGGCGTAAGCAATTTGAAGCATTAGATAATTAGTCCCACTAAATGATTCGCTTTCAAAGCCTAACTCGCAACATAGAAATTGGCGCGAATTGTTACCTCCTGAGCTTAGGGGATAAGCGAATTCTAATTGATTCAGGAATGCATCCGAAAGCAGAGTCATCGGATGCTTTACCCCAGTTCGATAAAATCCTTAATGAACCATTAGACGCGGCTATCCTTTCCCACGCTCACCTCGACCATTCCGGATCCTTGCCGGTCATCCAGAGGCATTACCCGGAAATGCCGGTCTTCATGAGTGAAGCCACTGATGCCCTGGCCCAGGCACTCCTGCACAATTCTGTGAATGTAATGACATCTAAGAGAGAAGAACTCGGAATTAATGAGTACCCTCTATTTACTCACCGTGAAATACACAAAGTGAATAGACAATGGCATTCAAGAAGGAACGGAAAAAAATTTGAATTGCATGAGACTGGGGGCGCTTCCTGTACCTTCTATGATGCAGGCCATGTCATGGGAGCGGTCGGTTCCCTCTTCGAATTTTCTGGAAAAAAAATATTCTACACGGGCGACGTACACTTTGAGGATCAGAGCATTCTTAAGGGAGCGGACTTTCCACGTGAAAGAATTGACGTTCTCATATTGGAATGCACTCGTGGCGGAGTCGCACGTGATCCTGAATATACCAGATGCTCTGAAGCCGAACGGCTCGCATTGAGCATGGAAGAATGTCTCGAGGGCAAGGGCTCGGTCATGATCCCTCTATTTGCAATGGGAAGGACCCAGGAAACGATCATGATGCTGTACGAACTTCAGAGGGCCAGGAAGTTACGGAAAGTATCATTCCTGATAGGCGGACTCAGTATCAAAATGACAAAAATCTATGACCGGTTTTCGAAGCGCATCAGACGCAATCATAAAGGATTGAATCTGATGCGAGTGAAAGGTTTATTATCTACCCCTCAGTCGAGGGGAGAACTTCCCAAGCTAGAACAGGGTAACGTCTATACATTGTCCAGCGGTATGATGACAGAAAAGACAATGTCAAATAGGCTAGCACAGCAATTCATTGCTAATCCGCGTAACCTTCTCGCCTGCGTCGGCTATGCTGACCCTGACTCACCGCTAGCAAGACTAATCGAGTCAGAGAGAGGAGAAGAGGTCCTATTAGATTCAAAGAAGGAGCCGGTAAAACGTCAATGCTCAATACAAAGTTTTGATTTTAGCGGGCATGCCCCGAGAGAGAGCCTCATTGAATATGCGGAATCAGTTCTACCTAAAAAAATCCTCCTAGTGCATGGTGACCAGCCAGCCATTGATTGGATGAAACAAAATCTCCGTCAGAGGTTACCTGAGACCGAAGTGATCGTTCCTACTCCAGGAGAAGAAATTAATTTAGATTAATTTTCCAGTCTCTTTATTCTGAGGACAATTGATCCTCGATCGCCTTTAGCCGGGACAAGATATTAGGAAACCTCCTTGGAAAGACCATTTCTTTGCGGACCCGGTCAATGGGGCCGGCAGGAAAACCGGAATAGAATGCCGGCTTATCAGGCTCTCCACCTGTTAAGCTCTTCGTGACTCCGGTCCTTGCGACTAGCACAACATTGGATCCAATCTCTATGTGCCCGGCCACACCTACCTGAGCAGCCATGGTCACGTTATCCCCAATCTTACAACTCCCTCCTATGGCCGTATCAGCAACGAAGATACAATTCTTACCTATGGTTACGTTATGTCCTACCTGGACCAGATTATCAAATTTGGTTCCT
>JABSSR010000455.1 GCA_013213965.1 Verrucomicrobiales bacterium
CTCACTTTTGATTCTTTGATATTAACGCCATCTGGTTCAGCCTTAGCATCAGTAACAGGTTCTATAGGCTTAATTTCCTCTTTAACTTTCTGCTGTTTTTCTTCTACAGGCTTAACCTCAGCAACAGGTTCTATAGGTTTAGCTTCAGCAACGGGTTCTACAACTTCAGTAACAACTTCTTTCTTCCCACACCCCACGAATAAAACAAAGAAAAAGAATATTAGAATCTTCATCCCAAAACCCTAACACCTCACCACGAACCGACCAATTACAAAATCCACCGAAGATTATAACGGGAACTAGTGAGTTAATGGCTCAGGACAAGTGATCCCTATTCCTCCTCATCTGGATTTTTATCCTGTTGAGCTCTGCAATATTCATCCGCTTTGACTAATAGCTCATAGGCCTCATCGATTAAGTCGTGATATCCTTCGTTATTACGAAGGAGAGCAGCGATCTTAGCTACATCTACTGGGTCAGGAAAAGACATACCTCTTTATACACACAGACCCGCCCGAACCAAATAAAAAAAATCTGAGAACTAGTGGGGTTATTTTTTGAAAGATTCTTTCATTGAATCAACAGGGTCGCCTTTGCTGTTCCAGAATTTCTCAGAACCTTTGACAAGTTCACCATCCTCCCAGTTTACTTCCCTCCACTTCTGTCCATTTTCATGGAATCCCACCGATAGCCCATCCTGCTTACCTTCCTTGTAGTTTACTTTACTCGCCTTCTTCCCGTTTTCATGCCAAGACTCCGATAGCCCATCCAACTTGCCGTCAATGTAGTTTGTTTCTACCCTCTGCTGTCCCGACCACTCTTCGAAAACCTTACCTGTATAAGGAGCGTCTGAACCTTTCAGATAATAAAGGTCGTCTAACCGATATTCTATTTTATCACGATTAACGCCATCTAATTCAGGTTTAGTTTCAGTAGTAGGTACTTCTGAGGGTGCTAAAGCTTTCGATAAAGGGTGTTCTGATGATAGCTCAATTTCTCCTGTAACACCACACCCCACCACGAGAATGGTGACAGCGATCAGGAGGAGGTTCTTCATGGCTTAATGGTACAGGATAAATGGCGCAGTGACTACTCAATCCCTAAGCTTTCATGTACTGAAAACACCTTAGTCATCGAAGCCTTGGAAAAAGATCAAAAATGCGGTAAACATGAGGCATGAAAAAATCAATTAATCTGATTTGGTTAACACTTCTGGCAAATTGTAGTTCAATTCCTAATGATAATTTCAAAGAAATATATCAGAGAGAAATATGCGACAAGTATTCATTGTACGCTAATAGTAAAGATTTAAATGGTAGCTTATCTCTTTATGCAGATGATGCTATAGTTAACGGCAGTGCAGTGGAACCAATTGTTGGTATAGAAACAATTAAAGAAAATTTCATAAAATGGCATGAAAGTACTGAAACAATTAATCACAGTGCAACTGTAATTTCTGCTAAAGTATTTGGGAATGAGGCATTTGCGTATGGTAGCTGGAAGGTTGATCAGATTATGAAAGATGGAAGCAAAAGGGAAGAAAGAGGTCATTGGTCAACCCATAATGTTAAAGTTGGAAACAATTGGAAAATGACAATTGATCATACAAATGATGCTGAATTTTATAAAATTCGCAACACCCCGTAGATACTTCACATGGGTTCCAGTAGTTTGAGTGGCACTAGAACAACTAACAGGTGTGCGAGTTTTATGGTGGGGTTATTCTTTCTCAGCTTCTGTCATTGAATCAACAGGTTCACCTTTACTGTTCCAGAATTTTTCAGAATCTTCTACGGGTTCACCATCCTTGAAGGTTTCTTCCTTTTTCTTCTGCCCGTTTGGATGCCACGCTATCCATAGCCCATCCTCCTTGCCGTCCTTAAGGTTTCTTTCACTCATCTTTTGCCCGTTTGAATACCATATAGTGTTTAACCCATCCCATTTTCCGTCCTTATAGTTCTTTTCCAAACTCTTCTTCCCGTTTTCATGGAATCCGAAAACTTTACCTGTATAAGGAGTGTCTGAACCTTTATGATACCTATAAGATCCACGCCATTCTATTTCTTCGAAAAGAACGCCATCTAATTCAGGTTCCTTCTTACACCCCCAAAACAGAAGAGGCAGTGACACTAACAAGACTAACAGGCGTAAGGGTTTCATAGTTTGTTTTATTTTACAAAGATTCCATATACTTCAACGAATCAAGAAGTGCAGATTCTTCCAATGAATCAACAGGTTCGCCTTTGCTGTTCCAATACTTGCCGGAAGGATTTTCAACTTCCCTGATGATTATTGCCGCACCCTTCCGTCCGTTTGTATGCCACATATGTATCCCTGTAGGCTTGCCGCCATTGAAGGTTCTTTCCTGCATTTTCTGACCGTTTTTATAGAATACGAAAGCACTACCAGTAAAAGGCTTCTCTGACTTTCTAAGATAGACGATGTTTTCTCGGAAATCTAATTGAGTTATATGGACTGGCTTCTTCCCACACCCAACAGCAAATAAAACAAGAGGCAGTGACACAAGAACCACTAACAGGCGCGCGGGTTTCATGGGGAGGGCTGGCATGCTTGCGATTTTAACACAAATGTCAAAACAGTGTTGCGTTAACGTGTTAGGTGTGGACTTGTTATAAGGAGGCCTTGGAAAAAGATCATTAATACGGTAGAAATACGACATGAAAAGGTCGTTCATTTCTACCGTATTCTTTTTTGCTCTACTAGTGGCAGTCGCCGGTGCAGAGGAACGGCCAAATGTTCTTTTCATTAGTGTTGATGATATGAATGACTGGGCGGGACTGACCAGAAGTGGATATTCTGGCAAGGTTTACGTTCCGAATCTCAAACGGTTAGGTAGTCTGGGCATGACCTTTGATAATGCCTACACTGCCTCGCCTGTTTGTTGTCCCAGCAGAACAGCCGTCATGCTAGGGATGCGCCCATCAACGAGCGGAATCTATAATAATGGTCAATGGTGGTTCCCGTATTTACCCAAAGCAGTTTCGTTGCCTATGGCTTTCAGAAGTAATGGATATAAAGCCATTGGAGCAGGTAAGATTTTTCACCATACCGCAGGATTCAATCCGCCGATTCAGTGGGATAATTTTCAACGATTACTCTTTAATGATGATCCTTGGTTCCGCGGAAAAAAAATCAACTACCCGTGGTCAAAGCCCACAAAAAATCCTTTAGGTTACCCCTTTAGTGGTGTACCAGACATACCCCATGAAGGAGACTGGGGTACAATTCCTGGTCTAGATGAAAATAAATATGACGATTCTAAGACGGTCGATTACGTGGTCAGTGAATTGGGCAAGGATCAATATAAACCATTCTTCCTGGCCTGTGGAATCTTTCGGCCTCATCTTCCCTGGTACGCTCCTAAGAAGTATTTTGACCTCTACCCGATTGAGGAGATCGTGCTTCCTAAAATACTGGAAGATGACTTAAACGATGTGCCTCGGGAAGGTAAGCAACTGGCCGCTTCGAGAAGGGATGACTTCATCCGAATCAAGAAGTATAATAAATGGAAAGAAGCAATTCAGGCCTATCTTGCATGCATTAGTTTTGCTGATGCTCAGCTTGGCCGAGTACTGGATGCACTGAAGAATAGTAAATACGGAGAAAATACCATCATAGTATTCTGGTCTGATCATGGCTGGCACCTCGGCGAAAAGAATCACTGGCATAAGAGCACTCTATGGGAAGAGGCGACAAGGATTCCTTTTATAATGTCTGTGCCCGGCATGACTAAGGGAAGTACTCATTGCAAGCGTCCTATTGATACACTTTGTATATATCCGACTTTACTTGAGCTGTGCAAAATGAAGCCGTTCAATGAACTCGACGGGATAAGCATTGTCCCATTGTTAAAAGATCCTGAAATTCCCTGGGATGTTCCAGCCGTGAGTGAGTTCCGTCGTGGTCAATGTTCAGTTCGGTCTGAACGTTATCGGTACATACGCTATAGCGACGGGACCTCTGAACTATATGACCACTTAAACGATCCCATGGAATGGAATAACCTCTCAGGAGAGAAATACCATGATGTCATTAAGGCTCTTGAACGTTTCATTCCGGGTAACTTTGCTCCTGAGGCACTTTCGAAAGACGCTTATGACTTCGATCCGTATTCCTATACATGGATCAATAAGAAAACCGGAAAAAAAATTAATGGAAAATAGAAGCTTTTAGTTTCTGTGATGGCCTTTCCCCTTGACTCTACACCCCAGAGACAGTTTCAATTCATCCATGTCTCGAATTTTTTTCCTTTTTCCTCTGAGCTTGGCACTTGCACTGACGTCCATCTCTCTCGGGGCGGCCAAAGACAAACCCAATTTCATTATCATCTTCACAGATGACCAGGGATACGGGGACCTCGGCTGCTTCGGATCAACCAAGATCAAAACCCCAAACATCGACCGCATGGCCAAGGAAGGCCGGCGCTTTACCAATTTCATGGTGGCATCCCCTGTCTGCACACCCTCTCGCGCAGCGTTACTCACTGGCTGCTATCCTAAGCGTGTAGGCATGCATCAACATGTGCTCTTTCCATCTTCGACGAAAGGACTGAATCCCACGGAACACACTATCGCCGATCACCTGAAGAGTCAGGGTTACGCTACTGCCGCGTTCGGTAAGTGGCACCTCGGACATCATCCTGAGACCCTCCCCCAAAAGAACGGCTTCGATACCTACTTCGGGATTCCTTACTCCAATGACATGAATCACCCGGACAACAAAGGTAAGCCTCCGGGCCGGGCCCCAGGCATGGATGAGCTCTGGAAAGATCCCGGGTCCACTCTCACGAAGTGGAATACCCCACTAATGGAAAACGAGAAAATCGTGGAGCTGCCCGTTGATCAACGCACGGTCACTCGCCGTTACACTCAAAAAGCCATCGATTTCATCATAGCCAACCAGAAGAATCCCTTTTTTGTCTACTTACCGCATTCAATGCCGCACATTCCTCTCTACGTTCCTGATGATGTTCGCGATCCGAACCACCTAAACGCCTACACAAACACTATCGAACATATTGATGCCGAAGTTGGACGCCTCATGGACAAAGTACGCGAACTGGGTCTATCAAAAAACACTTATGTGATCTATACCACCGACAACGGTCCCTGGCTGCAATTCAAGCACCATGGTGGCAGCGCCGGCCCACTCCGTGATGGTAAAGGCACGACCTTTGAAGGTGGCCAGCGTGTCCCCTGCGTGATGTGGGCACCCGGACGCATCCCAGCAGGAACCGAATGCCACGAACTCATGGGGACCATTGACCTGCTACCCACTATCGCGGCCCTGACCGGTACCTTACTTCCAGCCGACCAGAAAATTGATGGTCTTAATGCTTCGGCTCTACTTATGCAGGATGCCAAATCCCCACGCAACGAGTTCCTTTACTATACCTCCCGCGGCGAAATTGAGGGTCTGCGGAAAGACAAATGGAAACTTCTGGTAAAGAAGAAAAGAAAGCCCAGGAACGCAGGTAAAAACTGGAAAGCACCTGCCCCCGAAATTCTGCTTTTTGACCTCATTGCAGACATGGGTGAAAAGAAAAATCTAGCCAAGGAGAATCCAAAAAAGATTAAGGAACTCACTGCCCGGATGGATGAACTCGATTCCGAGATCACCAAGAATGCTCGTATGCCCTGGCACAAGTCAAAATAGAGTTCTAAACGAATCTTTTCCTACCCACTATGATCGTCCAGGTTCTCCTCCCACTCATCCTCGCGTTTATCATGTTCTCCCTCGGCCTCGGTCTGAGGGGGCGCGACTTTTCTCGGGTATTGAAGTTCCCGGTCGCCTTCGGCGTCGGCCTACTCAACCAGATCGTGTTGCTGCCACTGGTAGCACTTGGCTTAGCGCATGCTTTCGGGCTCGAACCGATTTTTGCGGTTGGTCTTATGATCCTCGCGCTGTGTCCCGGGGGAGTGACGAGTAACATTCTCGCCAAGCTCGCAGGCGGGAACGCGCCGCTTTCAATATCACTCACGGCGATCACGAGCTTACTTTCGATCCTCACCGTACCACTGCTGGTCGCCTTCAGTGTCAACCATTTCATGGGTG
Source organism: Verrucomicrobiales bacterium (assembly GCA_013213965.1). GTDB lineage: Bacteria > Verrucomicrobiota > Verrucomicrobiia > Verrucomicrobiales > DEV007 > EC70. The sequence goes on from JABSSR010000455.1 coordinate 6,076, forward strand.
AGGACGCGCCACCGGTCGATGTGACCCGGCTCGGCCTAACGATGTTCTTGATTACGGCGGTGCCGGTAGCGATCGGGATGGCCTTGACGGCGAAGTTTTCCGCGCTGGTGGAGAAGATCGCGCCGGTCGTGTCGCGCACAGCGGTGGTGCTGTTTGTGGTGATCATCGTCGCGGCCCTGGCAAAGAACTGGGAGGTCTTCTCGAGCAACCTAGGCACCTTAGGGCCGGTGGCGGTATTGTTGAACGTCGTGATGCTTGGGCTCGGGCTCGGTTCGGCCAAGGCGCTGCGGCTCGACGAACGGGACGCGACCACCATTTCGATCGAGTCTGGCGTGCAGAACGGGACGCTAGCGATCGCGGTCGGGAGCATCGTCGCGGCGGTCGAGGGGCAGGTCCTTCCGCCGGCGACCGTGCCAGCGGCGGTCTACAGCATCACGATGTATTTCGTCTGCGTGCCATTCGTTTTCTGGAGGCGCCGCAGCTAGAATTCGGCGATTGCGTGCAGTTCGGCAAATCTTTATCGGTGTCGGATAACGAATATCCCAAAAGCCATGACTAATCAGACTAACAAAAGCAACAATCAATCAAGAGTCAGGGCACGGGGGTTCTTTTATCTTTAAGGTGATTGTCCTTCCCAATATTTCCATTGGATCGTTCCTATACTGGACTCGGAACTCTCCAGGAGGCTAAAATATGATTTCATGGCATCACTTCGCATGAATTTTTTCATTTCTTCACTTTTGTCATCGAACAGATTCTTGCCTTCGTTCGGAAGTTTCCAGATGGATATTTGATCATACTCGCCATTTAATGACCGAAACATGATAGGTTTGATTCCGGTACTTTCTCTGAATTGGTCTACTCGCTTGAATCCCTCGGTATTCTTTCCCAATTTATATGTTTCAAATAGTATACTGACAGGGGTCCTTTTGCCTCCAAGGTTGAAATAGGATTCATTGATTTTTGGCAGATCTCCTACAAGCTTAAATACCGCCGTAGTCCTTTTGGCGATGAGGCCATTGAACTCCTCCTGTATTTCAAGAAATTCCTTCTCTCCTAACCGACCTATAACATCTTTTTCCCAAGCCCTAGATACCTTGTCAGGATTGGCTTGGAAATCAGTTAATCCTTCAGGCCTGTAAAAAAGAACAACATGGTCCCATTCACCCGCAATTATATTTAAGGGAATGGCTAGTCGACCAACATTTTTGTCGGTCGGAAACCAGTACTCGTTGATAATTTCGTAAGCCCTATGTTCTCCACCGGGAATGTATGAAGTGAATGAAGCCTCGAAATAATGAGTTTTAGGGGATTCACTTTCTTTCTTGTGGTTATCGGCAACTAAGGACTGAGGGATAATTAGGGAGATGGCTACTAAAATAAAAAATCTTATTTTCATAATAAAACCCTAACACCCCACCACAAACCAACCAATTACAAAATCCACCGAAGATTATAACGGGAACCAGTGAGTCAATTGTGCGGGATTATGGGGAGGTGATTACTGATAAGGCTTGTGAGATTTTGATAGTTGTTAGATAATAAAAACATGAAAACAATAATACTATCATTATTATCATTAAGTTTCATTCTGTGCTCATTGAACGCGGAGGAAGAAAAATCTTATCTCAGAACTAAAGATGAAATTTCCATGAAAATAAGGAAATACTATGAAGAGATGTCTAAAGAAAATATCAAATTTGCAGAAAATTTTTATTCAGATGATGTGAAGGTTGCTATTAATGACCTAGATGTCAATGGCAAGAAAGATTACATCGCTCGACTAAATACAATTCATAAAAAATTATTCAAAGATATGAAGGTTGAGGAATTACATGTTCACACCAACTATTTCTCTTCAGAAGCCCTCACTTCGGATGGCAAAACAGTCGGTGAAAGAGTCCCGATGAAGATATGATTTGGACAAATGCATGGGGTACAATCACAGGAGTGGGTAGGGTCACCAATAAAAAGATATCTTTTAGGATGCATATGGATTTCAGAACCTCTAAAGGAAAAGTCATACACATGTTGGCCTTTTATGATCCAACTCAAATGAATGAAGAAATTAAAGCCCTCGAAGCATCCAAGTAATTAAGGCAAAACATCAAAAGGCCCGTGAACTCTATGAAGTTTACGGGTTTTTTTGTGAAAAAGCGCGCCCAAGAGGAGGGAAAAAGTAATTGCGATGCTTTCTGGGACAAGCCTTCACCACGTCACCCGTGTTCTCGTCTCTCAGGTCGGCGTCTCTGAGATTGGCGTCCGTGAGCTTGTAATCTCAAGCCAGTATTTCACTGCGCACCTTGCCTTCATTTGTCGGCCCGATGAGGCGGGAATTAAGGCCACTGCGCATAACACCCAATCTGTAGGGATCCAGCCCGAGCGAGTGCAGGATCGTGGCCTGAAGGTCGCGCACGCTGACCGGGTTCTCTGCAGGATAATAACCAATTTCATCCGTTGTGCCAAAATTTTGCCCGCCACGGATTCCTCCTCCGGCCATCCACATGGTGAAGGCGAACGGGTGATGGTCGCGGCCGACGAACTTGCCATACTTGCCGCCACGATTCTCTCGCATCGGAGTGCGTCCAAATTCGCCGCCCCAGACTATCAGTGTTTCATCAAGGAGCCCGCGCTCCTTCAGGTCACGGATCAAGGCTGCTATGGGACGGTCAATCTGCCTCGCCTTAACCGGCAAGTGAGACTTCATGTCCTCGGGCTGTGAGGATCCATGGTGATCCCAACCCCAGTCGTAGAGCTGCACGAAACGTACTCCCGACTCAACTAGCCGACGAGCTAGCAGGCAGTTATTGGCAAAGCCGGGGTCATCGGCCGCTGCCAGCGGCTTATCCCCAACAGATTTTGTGTCTGCAGTTGATTTCACACCCGGCATGGCGCCATACATCTCAAGGATCCTCTTCGATTCGCGCGAGATATCCATCACTTTGGCAGCTTCCATCTGCATACGGAAAGTAAGTTCGTACTGTGCGATGCGCGAGATGGTTTCCGGGTCACCGACGGCGCGATGTTGGATCTCATTGAGTTTCCGCAACGCGTCAAGCTGCCTCCTCCGTGAAGTGCTATCGAGTCCCTTAGGATTGGACAGATAGAGGACCGGGTCACCCGTGTTACGGCACTGTGTCCCCTGGTAGACGCTCGGCAGGTATCCGCTGCCCCATACGCTCTTGCCGGCACTGGGCGTCCTGCCACCGGAAGCCAGGACCATGAACCCGGGCAGGTTCTCATTCTCGGAACCTAGCCCATAAGTGATCCATGAACCCATGGACGGGCTGCCGAAGCGCGGATCACCGGTATGCAGCAGCAACTGTGCTGGCGAGTGATTGAACTGTGTAGTGAACATTGAGCGAATCACGCACAGCTCATCGGCTACCGTGGCAATGTTTGGTAGCAACTCGCTGATCCACGTGCCCGCCTGACCGTGCTGCTTGAAGTCAAACAACGGACCCATCATCACCGGATTAGCCTGGGGATGAATAAACGCGAAGCGCTTGCCATCGAGGTATTCCTTCGAGCAGGGCTTGCCGTCATGCTTCTTGAGGGCAGGCTTGAAATCAAAAAGCTCAAGCTGTGTCGGGGATCCTGCCATGTGCAGGTAAATGATGTTCTTTGCCCGAGGCGCAATGTGGGGCCTGCGCGGTGCAAGCGGGTTCAGGGCTGCGTGGTCACCTGCCGCCTGCAACTGCTGCCCACCCAGCATCGTAGACAGTGCCATCCCGCCCACGCCCGTGCCACAGCGGGCAAGGAAATGGCGCCGGGTCACTGCTTGCAGGTATTGTTTCTGAGCATTATTCATTCAATCATCCCTTCGAAAGAATCTCATCAAGATTCAACAGCACACTGGCAACAACAGTCCACGCTGCCAATTGCGCAGTATCCATATTCTCAGGCACGGCCCCCAGCGGCACCGTGGCCATCGCCACTGCCTCCTCCTTATGCCCAAGATAGTGCGCAAGCTGCGCTTTAAATAGTTGCACAAGGTGTCCTGTTTCTGCCGGCTTCTGTGGCCGGCCCGTAACGATTCGTAGGGCGAAGGCGGCTCGCACAGAGGCATCGCCATTCGCCTCGAGAAGCACGCGACGAGCAAGTGCCTGAGCCGCTTCAACATGAACTGGGTCATTGAGCGCAGCCAGTGCAGCAGTTGCGGTATTGGTTCGGATCCGCCGCGGTAGACAAACCTCGCCACTACCGGCGTCAAGGAGCAGGAAAGAAGGATAAGCCGATGTTCGCTTGGCAAATGTATACAGTCCGCGACGATAGCGGTCCTCACCCTTGCTGGTCACCCACTTATCGCTGTTATAGACCGTCTTCCATATTCCCTCGGGTTGTGGTGGCATTACTGGTGGGCCATACACTTTGCGGCTCAGGAGTCCACTGACTGCTAGCGCCTGGTCGCGGATCATCTCCGCTTCCAGCCGGAAACGTGCTCCGCGTGCCAGAAGGCGGTTGCGTGGATCGCGTTTGAGAAGTTCCGGGCTCAATTGTGAGGATTGCCGGTAAGTGGCCGACATTACGATTGTCCTGCAAAGCTTCTTCAGCGACCAGCGATGTGTAATCGCAAACTCAATTGCCAGCCAGTCCAGCAACTGAGGATGACTAGGCAACGCACCCTGTGTTCCGAAATCTTCCTCGGTCTCGACTAGCCCGGCGCCAAACATCCGCGACCAGATCCGGTTCACCATCACGCGCGCTGTCAGCGGGTTGTCCCTGTCCATGAGCCAACGCGCCATCCCTAGTCGGTTCACCGCGAAGCTATCGTCCATGGGATGCAAAGCTTCGGGAACATCAGCCTCGACCTCATCACCGGGATTGAGATAATCTCCCTTGTTCAGGATACGCGTGCGGCGGTGACTTTTTTCCGGCAGCTCCTGCATGATCGGCACCGCTGCCAGCTTCATCTTCTGCACTTTCTCATTCAACTGACTTTTCAAACCGGCTATCTCCTTCGTGATCGCTTCGTGCCCGGCACCCGGGCCAGTCAACTTAAGTTTTTCCTGCGCAATGGAAATTTTCCCGAGGATCCCTGCGTGCTGCCGGTAGTGGAACGGCGAGGGCAACGCCTGCACAGGCTCATCACCGAAACGATCGGCATCAGCGCTCTGATTAAAGAAGGCAAATAGGCGATAATATTCCATCTGTGAAATCGGATCGTATTTGTGCGAGTGGCACTTGGCGCATCCCAGGGAAAGTCCCAGCCAAATGACCCCGGTCGTGTCGACCCGGTCTTTCACGGCTGCGATACGAAACTCCTCATCGTCGGTGCCTCCCTCGGTGTTGGTCATCGTGTTGCGGTGGAAAACAGTGGCAAGTATTTGCTGGGAATTCGCGTTCGGCAGCAGGTCGCCGGCAAGTTGCTCGATCGTGAACTGGTCATATGGCATGTCATCGTTAAAGGCCTTGATGAGCCAGTCGCGCCAGGGCCAGACGGTCCGTGTCCGGTCTTTCTCGTAACCTTGCGTGTCTGCATAACGCGCGAGATCCATCCACACACGGGCCCAGCGCTCACCGTAATGGGGAGAGGCAAGTAGCTCGTCGACCAGTTTTCCGTAAGCCTCCGGCGACTTGTCATTGACAAATTTTGCGATAAGTTCCGCACTCGGCGGCAAGCCTGTCAGGTCGAAACTCAAGCGTCTGATCAGGGTGTAGCGATCCGCTTCTTGAGCAGGGCGAAGGTTCTCTGCCTCGAGCCGGCTGAGTACGAAAGTGTCGAGTTCGTTCTGAGGCCAAGCCTTGTCGCGAACTAACGGCGACTCAGTCCGCTCAGGCTTGGTAAAGGCCCAGTGCCCCTCATACTGCGCTCCCCCGTCAATCCATTGCCGCAGGAGATCAATCTCATTTGTGTTCAACTTGTGCCCCGAATCAACGGGTGGCATCCGTTCTTCGGGATCGCTGGAAGTAATGCGCGCATACATAGCGCTCTTGAAGCTGTTTCCGGGGAGAATTGCAGGGCCATCTTCTCTCGCGGCAATTGCCTCCTCACGTATATCGAGCCGCAACTTGGCCTTGCGCTTTTCCTGGTCCGGTCCGTGACACGCGAGACAATTCCTCGACAAGAGGGGTCGGATTTGATGTGCAAAGCTGATCTCTTGCTCACCCCGCGCCAGCGCTGCGGATGAAAGAAAAAGCATCACTAAAACGAATTTTTTCATGATTCCCTACTCGCATCATATGCGTTCCACTTCAATTTAACTCCATCTGATTCGGATTTAGAAACAATTGCCTCTTCTGTAGGATTTGTTTCAGTAACAGGTTCTGCATTTTTAGTAGCTAATTCCTTCTTCCCACCATACCCGAGAAACAGAACAAGGGGCAGTAGTAGTGGTAACAGCTTCTTCATCTCTAACGACTTCTAACAAAAGTTACAGTATCAAACAATCCTTTCAATAAAACTATTATACCATTACTTTTTTCCAATCGGAACATCGAAGTAATTCTTCATCTCGTGACAGGACATGCCCCACTCGCCGAGAACATCCCAGGAGTCAAGATGTGTTTGCGTTGCGACTGATTCAAGACCACGGCCACCACGAGCGGCAGCATCTGCATCGATCTGGCCACGGGCCATTTTGGCGTCGTATACTAGTTGCCACTGATACCAGATGGTATTTTTTGATGGGTACACGGTTTGAAATGCCGCGCCCCATTTGGTGTTAGGGTCGCCATACCAGCGTCCTTTAGAGCTAACGAAGCCAAAGTCTTTTGCCGTGGACATTCCAGTATAGCCGGGTCTGCCCGTGTAAGGAAAGGCCATCCTGCGATTTCGTATATCGAGCACACGATGTGCTGCGTGGATTCGTGCCTGTAGATACTGGTCAGCAGTGTACTTGGTCGGGTGCGAATAATACTTGAGCATCCCGTCACGACCACCACGTTTGTGTTCAAGTAGTGCCCGTCGAATCTCTGACAACGAATTCCCGATCCCGGAATGACAGTGGACGTACATGTTGTATTCGCGTGGCGGGGACTGATGAGAGTGGGCCAGTTGAGCAAGATCAGCTACCGGCGGCCAAGTATGATCGACAAGATTACCGTACTTCTTCTTCTGTTCGACTGTCAGCGGGTTCCAGGCCATCATTCTGAAACTGAGAACACGGCCCCAATTCGAACCGTCAGGCAACCAGGCATCGGGCCAACCTGGTCGATATTCCATCAAGTAGTTTCCGGTCAGTGTATGATGTGATGGTGACCAGGCCCGGGCCATGGCTTTCCATTGTGTCAATAATTTCGGATCAAGTTCCTTCTGACGGATCCGTTCGTGCCAGGCGTAAGCACTGCGCAGGAGATCCATATGAGCCTCATCGTTATCCATCAGGTAAAGCCAGACCAGTAACGGCCCGATTCCTCGGGTCAATGCCCGAGGATAAGGCAATTCGATCTCGTACTGTCGTGCCCGGACCGGCCGGGCATCGTCGTTGTATTGCTCGCACCAGCCGACCACATGTCCTTCACCCATTCTGGCCCTGAAGATGAATTTGCCGATCTCGTGCAACTTGTCGATATACTTTTTGTCGTTGGTGAGGTGATAGGCCATGACCATGATCTGAAAAGGGTCATTAGTCGCTCCGTCGTTGAAGGATGTGCCGTGATAGACGCCTGTGTTGCCGGATCTGCCACCGCCGAACGCCCACTGATCGCCCCAACCGCCACCTGGTCTCCTGATGGAAAGTAGCACATCAGCGCAGCGGATGGCCGATTCAAAATACTTCTTGTCGCCGCTCAGTTTGTAAGCATAGAGCATGATCCAGAACGGGCGGGTCGTGTATCCATCCTGTATACGAATGAAGCGATCACTTTTACCGGGCCAAGGCCAGTGACCTCGAGGCCACTGCGATCCAAGAATCAGGTCAGCGCACTTCAGGCCCGCACCAAGATACTTTTTCTCCCCAAAGATCTCATAAGCCCGGAAAAAACCCACGGCTGCGTTTCTCAGTCGCTGAACGTCTTCTCCGGTGTAGGATTGAATCGCGGTTATCGGTTCGATCTGATTGTTCAGCCAGATAAGAATTTCGGCTTCGACCCGCTGAAGTAGTTTGGGATCGGCCCAGTTCTGATTTTCACGAACCTCTATCCTCGCTAGGAGCGTTTTCAGTTCCTTCTGTCTTTTCGTTCGTTCTGCATCCGTCAGTTCACCGTAATCAACGGTCTCGCCGCCGAAGAGTTGCGTTCGATCCTGCCACGACAATCCTTCATCGGTCAGAGCATCGTACGATAGGTCCTTGTATTGTCCGGTATTCTTGTCGATGACAAGTGGTTCCTCGGTGCCTGCAGAGTGGGCCGTCGCGGTAATTAAAACGAAAAGCAAGGCAAAGGCATTAGGTGATTTCATGCCAATAGCCTAACATCAGCACTCCATACCATACAAGTATCCGCTGACTTGTACGGGATTGCGGGAAGGGTTCCTAGTAACTCAATTGCAATTTCGTATAATTAGAAAGATGCTATTAATTTGATTCTACTGGTAAATTGAATTCTTTTCGCTCGATTAAGAGGAACGCTGATTCTTCTTCCGTGAAGCGAATCATAGAATCGGACGGTACGTCAGTAAATGATTGTGTATAACCTGATGCTGGCCACGTAACTTTCACTTCCCTGATTGATTCGGCTTGCCCGATCCCGATCTCAGTCCTTGAAATTGGAGAGCCGCCGAAACTACTCACTGAGCCGACGGCACGATGAAAGGAAATCTGACCGTCTGGAGAATTGGTAATTACTTCTATCCGTGCTCCTAATCCGCTACGGTTACTCTTCGTGCCCACTAACTGAACAACTATATAATGGTTTTCATGACCAGGATTTAAGAACAACGCGTTATGAAAACGGTCCCCAGGGAGGAACCCTCCAAGTTGATGAAAAATATCCTGATCCCCATCGTGATCAAAGTCCGCGAAGGCGATCCCGTGACCCTTTTGAAGGTGTCCGAACCCGCCTGAGGTAGTGACATTTTGAAATCTTTGGCCGTGATCGTTTCTGAGCATGACGTTTGGAACCAAGTTACGGTAATCAGGATCTCCCGTGCCAAGGTAAATATCCAGGAATCCATCGTTATCAAGGTCACCGAAATTCGCTCCCATTGGTAGGTAAGGGTGATCAAGGCCTGAGTCCTTGGCCACTTCCTCAAAGTGTCCACCCTTATTTAAATAGAGGCAGGGGAGCGTACCTCCGTGCGGCAGTCCTTGATAGTCTAAGAGTACACTGGATGCACTGGATTCGAAGGCAGTAACAAAAAGATCAAGCCATCCGTCGTTATTAAAGTCAAAGAACCAAGGAGCAAAGCTGTAACCTTCCGGGGAAGTGATTCCTAGCTCCTCCGCCACGTCAGTGAACTGTATTAATCCCTTGCCTGAATTTTCTGACAAATCGTTCCTATATAGTCTGTTCTTTCCCACGTTTGAGACATAAATATCCAAGTCCCCGTCATTGTCATAGTCGCCAGCAGTGACGCCCTTAGAAAATCGGTCATTCGTAACGCCAGCCTCAGCAGCAATGTCAGTGAAACTTCCATCCCCGTTATTCATAAAGAGCTGTGAAGGAAAATTGTTTCCATTTTCGCGATTGATCCCAGTTTGAGATTCGTTGACAACATAGAGATCCAGGTCTCCATCATTATCATAGTCACCCCACGAGGCCGCTTGAGTTGGATAGGCAGGTTCTGCCAGTCCAGCTTTCTGAGTCACGTCAGTGAAAGTGATGTTAGCGTTTGGACCTGACGAACCATTGTTGCGGAGGAGTGAATTTCGAATCTTTCCTCCCTCGTTCATCCAGGCTCCGCGGAGCACGAGAATATCCGCATCGCCATCGTTATCATAGTCAGCAGCGATGCAGTTAAGTCCTCCAAGCTGATTATTGAGACCAGAGTCTTTTGTAAGATCCACGAACTTTCCATCCCCCGTATTACGAAATAATGAGAGGGGACCACGAGGATCAGAGGTTGAGGATACGATGTCGAGGAATCCATCATTATCAAAATCCTCTACGATTGCGCCGCCGCATAAGTTAAAGGTATCAAGTCCCAAGTTTGGCGCAACGTCGATGAACCGACCGATGTCGAATTCTGATTTCAGGGCTGATTCAGGAATCCTGTATTGTTTTGGAACATTTTCAGGATATGATCCAGTGGCCATCGCAGTAATATTCAGAAGCCACTGACTTCGAAGATCATCAGGTGAATTCTGCAGCAACTTAAGCAAGGCTTTCATCGACCGATTGGCTGGCTCTTGATCCGAGTGTATTCCCTGGCCAGAGAGGGGAAAAATACAGCAATCCCGGTTATGTCGTTGAATGCAGTTAGCATATTCGGCCTGCCTAAGTTCAATTAATGCTTGTAACGCAAACATGGGCGGACTGGGAGCAATCTTTTTTGAGCTGATGATAGCAAAAATTTCGTTCAGAGATTTAGCGGCTTTGCCATTTTCTCCGAGGCGCAAATAATCAAAAGAAAGTGCGAACCATCTGCCAATTAGTTTCTGCGGATTTCTAGGATTTTCTTCGAGTGCTAATCTTAGGGATTTTTCGATTTCCCGTGTCTGTAGTCGACCGTGGAACTGGTCTCGACTAGACTCGATGCGTTCCGCTATTGCTAAGAACTCCTTTCTAATCAGATCTCCTTTTTGAGTCTCTGAAAGACCATTAGGTTCTTCAGTTTTAGTAATGGGTTCTTTCTTTCCACACCCAAAAACAAGCAGAAGAAGGGGCAATAATAAGATTAATCTCCTCATTAACTGACCATCTAACACGCAGTTAAAAACACAAGCAGTATCCTGCTCTTTAGGAATCAGGTCGCCTCGAGTCTTAATTCTGGTACGTGTTTCAGGAATCCTGTTGAAGGGCTCGTTCTGATTTTATTTATCCAAAGCAAAACGGTAGAACTTTTTGCCGTCTTTTAATCGAATGATAGGGTAATTGTTGACAGCTCTATTGACTATGAAAGAATAGAAAAATGAAATACTTTCTACTCATTTTTTTGGGAATCAGCCAAATCTCTTGGTCACTTACTCATGAAGAGTTCAAAACTTTACACCAAAGCTTACAGCCTGATCCTAATGAAACTTGGCGTTCGATTCCTTGGAAAATATCAGTTATTGATGGCCAAAATGATGCCAATCAACAGAACAAACTGATTTTCATTTGGGCCATGGATGGGCATCCCATGGCTTGTACCTGAAACAATGGTGTGCTGGACCGTGAGTCTACTTTTAAAAATCCTGAAGTCGTCAAATTGCTTAAAGAAAATTTTATCCCGATCGCTATAGACCAGGCCTATCAGCGCCGACAAAAGGATAATGAGGGCTCGTTCTATCAAAAAATAGCCAACCAGGGCCCAAGAAAGGTCGGTAAGGGAACCACTCAGGGGCTTTACATTGCTGATGCATCTGGAAAATTGCTCGGATTCAGCAATAATCGTGGAGCTGAACGCGTGATCAATATGATGAGGAAAGCTATGAAAGAACCTCGAACCACAGATTTTGGCAAGATAACAAAAGGCAAGTCTGACCTACGGTACAATCCTAGTCCACCCAAGGGAGGTTTGGTTATAAGAGTAACTACTAAGGTCTTAGGAGGTTATGAAAAAACGGAAAATACTTACCGTAAAATAATGCATAATTCCCTTGGTCGGGACAATTTCTGGGTCACTGGTAGCGAGAAAAAAGAATTGATAAATGGGAAATTGCCCGACACTTTCCTTCGCCGATTGATTCGATTCCACTTAGTGGATAATACGCGTGGAGAACCTACGATGTGGGGTCCTAGTGATATCAGAACGATTAAAGGAAATCTGGAAAATGGTCAACTTTCCGCCAAAGTGGTTCTAAGAAATGGTCAGGGTGATCGTGGATACGAAGCTCAAATACTTGGAATCATCAAAACAGAAGCAGGGGAAATTACCGGTTTTGATGCCGTCGCCAAGGGCCAATATTGGGGCGAAGGCAAGTACACTCGAAATGCTCCTGAAGGTCGGTTCCCATTAGCAGTTGCATTCAAATTGGCTGATGGTAAAGACATTGCCGATACCATTCCCCCGCAGGGTTCGAGGGGTTGGGTGCGTGGTTACATCAACTAATGATGGGATCCTGTGCTTTTATTGCTATTTATTTCGCGAAACGGCCTTAAGTGAAACCTTTTGTTGCATCCTTGTGAGTTTTTGTGTTTTGATAGAAAAGTGATGAAAAACGCAACGTTATTTATCTTATTGTTTTTTGTTTTGATTTCTATTGTGGCAAAAGCGGTGACGCTGGAAGGGAACTTGAAAGCTTGGTGGTTAATGGGAGAGAACGCTACACTTGCTCCGATTGAAGGTGAGCAATTAGGGATCACTGGCATCCCGAACCATTTGGAAAAAGGTGCCACCGCTGAGGGACAAGGAATACCGCAGAGAGTTGAGGGGGTACCCTTCACTCCGTTCCCCTTTGAGCAAAGTTTAGCCACTCGTACAAGTAGTGGACCTAATCACTTGTTGGTTCCTCATGATGACTCATTTAATTTTGCGGATCAGGGCTTTAGTATTTCTCTTTGGGTCAGGGCCGATGATAATGGAGGTCGGTGGACCAAACTGTTTCAAAAAACGGTCGGAGCCTTTTGGCAGGCAGAAACGGATGGAGGTGGTGGAGTGATCTGGAATATTAGAGATGCCGGTGGTGGGAATGCCGAGATCCAGACACAGAACATATTCGCCGGAAATAGCGATTGGCATCATGTTCTCTTTCTGCGCGATAACGTGAATGGCGAGCTGCGTGCATATGTCGATGGCGAACTATCGATCAATCCTGGGGGAACTTCTGGAAATGAGGGAAATGTGGGGACTCTGTTCGGTAATGGTTCCTTGAGTATTGGTGCCGAGAGTAACGGTGCTGCTCCCTTTGTAGGTGATATTGATGACTTTCGGATTTATGAGGGGGCCCTGACGGACGAAGATGCTTTGGCACTTTATAATGACGGGAAAGGTGATTTTGCTGCAATAACGCGGGAAAGTGATCTCAACGGATGGTGGTTAATGGGTGAAAATGCGACCTTTGGTAACAATGTTTCAGATACAATCGAAAGCGTCCCGGATAACTCAGGTAACAGTGTTTCGATCAATGCGGTTGGAACTCCCAAGAGAGTTTCCGGCTACTCCTTTTCTCCGAACCTGTTTCCAGAAAGTTACGCGACGCGAACCAGTGCTGGTCCGAATTTTCTTTTGGCGACTAACGATTCATCGTTCGACTTTGCAGATGAAGACTTCAGTGTGTCTCTTTGGGCCCGTTCTGCGAACGGCGGTGGACAGTGGAATAAGCTGTTTCAAAGAAACAATGGAGGTAACGTGTTCTGGCAAGCCGAAACGGATGGAGGTGGTAAAGTGATCTGGAATATTCGTTCTGGGGATGGACAGAATTCAGAAATCCAAACCAATAATATTTTTAGCGGGAACAATGCTTGGCACCATCTTGTTTTTTTGCGTGATACTCAGACCCAGGAGTTGCGCGCTTACGTTGATAGTGAATTATCGATCAATCCCGGCGGCACTGTTGGTGCCGAGACCGATGTTAATAGTCTTGAAGGCGGAGGTGATTTTGGAGTCGGTGCTGAGTCTAATGGCAACAAGACATTCCCAGGTGACATTGATGATCTGCGGCTCTACGACGTGGCCCTGACAGATGAAGACGTTTTGGCAATCTATAATCAAGGGATGGGAGATTTGACTGAGTCGCTCCCTTTCCAAATCACAGAAGTGTCCAAGAAAAGTGATTCGATCATTATCACCTTCAGGTCACGGCCGAGGAGGGTCTATGCTGTAGATGCTTCAGTGAACCTGAAGGATTGGGAAGAGCTTGATGATGGAGTTGGATCTGAGGAAGGAAGTGATCTTACAGAATTTATTGATAATTTTTTCCCAGAAGGTGCTCGGCA
>JABSSR010000456.1 GCA_013213965.1 Verrucomicrobiales bacterium
TTAGAAATCCAAATCAACTAAAAATCAAATTTTCCAGGATCGTCAAGATCGTCAAAACGACTGGCCCTGTCATCAGTATCACGAACGATCTTCGCATCAGGCAAAGCCTTGCGCAAAGTAGAAACACCATTAGAAGTGACCGCAGTATTCCAAAGATAAATTGACTTTAAGTCTCGGTACTTTGCTATGATAGGCATGCATGCGGCAGTGACTTTAGTGCCATATAAATTTAACCATTCCAAAGATTGCAGGTCAGCTAACGCTTCAATTCCCTTATCGCCGATCTCGGTCCGATTAAGATTTAAATGGGTCAATCTTCCCAGCTTCCCTATGTGCTTTAGACCGTCATTAGTGACCTTGGTCCGACTAAGATCAACTTCAACTACATTGGCAGCTAAGTGAAGAATTTGTTCTATCTCCTTGTCTGTTGTCTTGTAATAAGTAGAAATCCATTCAACTGATAAGTATTCAGAAAGAGTCACAGATACTGGATTTATTGTTGCACCTAAATTTTCAAGGTGCTCTATCGCATCAGCATTCGGTTCCCTCGCCGGCATACTTTTCACTTTTCGTGCATCAAGACCGGCAGGAATTTTACTCAATGATCCAGCAGAACCTGAACTGAATTTAGCTCCATCATCAATCCACTTCTTTATCATAGCAATTTCCTTCGTGGACAAGGGGCTTCCATCGTCAGGAGGAGGCATTAAATCTTCAGCGTTCTTAGGCAACGATACACGTATGTAGAATTCGCTGCTTGATGCGTCTCCAGGCTCCAACACCCCACCCGAACGGATTCCAATAGGAGTGTTCAGCGCAAGGCCAGCTTTTGGCTTCTTATCTGACTCCTTCTTCTTGGCAGTGTGACAGGAATTGCACTTTGAGGCCACGATTGGAGCGATGTGCTTTTTGTAATCAACGTCTTGCCCAAGGCCTATGAACTGCAAATACATGAGACCAGTTAAGCTCATGAACAAATTGCGTAAGGAAATAATCAGCATCATATCAATGCAAATAAAAAGGACTAGCTAAGGGACTTCTCCCTTTCAGATATCCTCAAACTAAGCAAAGACCTCTTTGACAGGCTTAGCCTCATCACCAATGGTAAATGGACGACCTGAAGGAGAATTTACTACTTTTTCGGTAGGTAAACCTAAAGCATGGCCGATCGTGGCATTGAACATGCCTGGAGTCACAATGCCTTCTTTGACGGTGTGTGCCTTGCGGTCAGTTTCACCGTGCACAAAGCCGCCCTTAACTCCTCCTCCTGCCATTAAGCAAGTGAAGGCTCTAGGGAAATGATCCCTCCCGGTATTTTCATTAATTTCAGGAGTTCTTCCAAACTCAGTCCCAAGCGCAACTAATGTTGAATCTAAGAGGCCCCTTCTTTCAAGGTCCGATATGAGTCCTGCGAGAGCAGTGTCAAGGTTCTGGCATCTAGATTCCACAGATACAAAATTATCGCTATGAGTGTCCCATCCACCCATACTCACTTCTATGAAACGAACTTGATGCTCAACTAAGCGACGAGCTAATAAACATCCCTGACCAAATCCGTTCTGACCATAAAGGTCACGAATCTTAATATCTTCATTATTAAGATCAAAGGCTTTGAGATCCTCACTCGTCATGAGTTTGATAGCTTCATCATACAGACCATTATAAGTCTTGATTTGCTTCTGTTTAAATTTTCCGTGGAAAGTTGAATTCATCTTATCGGCGAGCCCGAGGCGGCGATTGAAATCCGACTCACTTACTGAGTGTGCTCTCTTAGAATCTTTAAGCCCGTCGTTCGCACTGCCAAGTGGAACGCCTCCATACTTTGCACCCATGAATCCTCCAGTCGCGTTCTCCGCAGAACCTCCGACCGATACAAAGCCTGGAATCGTAGTGTTTCTTCGACCTGATAATCTCATCACCCAGGCCCCTATCGCTGGATGTACAATGGTACCACGCATGGGATAGCTTCGATGAAGAAGATATTGACCTTGTTCATGCGCGCCCTGATTGGTCTGCATTCCACGGAACAGGGTAATATACTTCATCATGGCAGCAGTCTTAGGAAGAAAACCTGAAATTTGTATACCTTCGGCACTGGTATTTATCACAGGAGTCGGTCCCTGAACCTCTTTGTTTTGCGGCTTAGGATCAAAAGTATCCAAGTGGCTCATTCCTCCCGCCATATTAAGAAAGATGACGCTCTTAGCTGCACCTCGCCGCGTCGGTGGAGCCGCAGCAAAAGTATCGTTAGTTGCAACGGTAGCTCCGAGCATTGGCAAAACACTCACTCCCAAGCAATTCTTGGCAGCACCTATCATGAATTGCCTGCGGCTCACCTCATCGCTCTTATTGAATATTGTTTTATCTGGCATTTTTCTGTAGCGGTTTACTTGTTTATGTTCTAGAAATTTTTTCTTTAAATAAATTACTGAATGAACATGAACTCGGCCGTAGAAATTAAGGCAGATATCATGTTCCCCTGAGCCACAGCTCCATTCGATTTGAATTCCTCAATAAAAATTTCTTTCTCTAGAGAGGTCGGTAATCTCGACAATATGCTTATGAAAGCACGGTCAATTTTTTCCTCATCAGTCTTACCCTTCTTGATAACACGAAGAACTTTGGCACTACCATTACCAGTAATGTGTCGCTCAACGTGTCCGTTCAAAATCGAAAGCACCTGAGTAACATTCGAATCAGTACTTGAATTTTCAATAACTTCACGATTCGATTGGCCAAACTGTCTGAGGAAATGACCATTAGGCATAGGCGATTTAAGCTCAGAAGCACGCATCTCATCTCCGTACTTCTTGCTCGCATTATAGGCCATCATCATCATCTGCATTTTTTCGCCACCTCCCTTACTGCCACCTTTATCTGACTTGATCTGATCCTGCAGTTTCTTTGTATAATCCCATACCTCTGCGCCTGTATCCAGGGCCATGACCTCATTGTAAAGATCCTTCATCGATTTCTTGCCAACTAGTACGGGCCTTCCTCTGTAAATGATAGCGTCTCCCCCGTACCCGTTCCCTTTTCTCTGATCAAGGTTATCAGTCTTGAGCGTTAAAAGAGAATCCCAGATCTGTTCAGCACTCATACGCTTTAGCTGACGACCATTAAAATGATAAGCGGACCTGTTAGGATGTTGAATGGTATTAGGGCTCAGTTGAAAAGCATAACTCTTATAGAGAACCTTCTGAAAAGCTTTAAGATCATAATCAAGATCAACTAACAGTTCCTCAAGGTATGACATTAATGATGGATTAGATGGTTCAGAGGCAGAGCTAAAATTATCAAGTGGTTCAAATAAGCCTGTTCCCATGACCCTCTTCCACATTCTATTGGCTATGACCTTTGTGAATCGTGGATTGTTAGGGCTCACGAGCCAATCAGCAAATTTCTGACGGGACTTGCCTGAATCAGTGCTCTTGGATCTGGTACTGACCTTAATAGTTTTGCCGAAATGGCTGAGAGACTTGGCTCCTACCTTCTCACCAGGATCTCCATCACGATACTTATAATCCTTTGGTAGCCTAATGGTGCCAGTTCCTGAATCACTAATTGAAAAATCATAGACCGCGTATCGAACGAGTCGGGACACGTCCCTGAGCTCCCTACTGACACCGTCCATGTCTTCCTTGTCTTCAAGGTATTCTGCCAAATGATCCTTTGAAGTCTTAATTCCATTCGTGAACGCAGCCATCTGGTAAAAGTCCATCTGCTTCCATGAATCAAACGGATGGTTGTGACACTGGGCACATTCGATCCGAGTCCCCAGAAATATCCTGGTCGTGTTGGCCATATTGTCCTTAAGCATACCCTGGTCACGAACATAGTAACCAACGGCCCCGTTCTGCCATCCTCCTCCAGTTGCAGCAATAAGCTGATGAACCATCGTTTTGTATGACTTGTTCTCGGCTATGGAATCCTTAATCCACTTTATGTAAGGTGCCCCAGAAGTGTTCTCAAATGTGTCAGTGGCTCTTAGTAAGTCCGCCCACCAATTGAACATATGCATGTTATAGCCATAAGAACTTAACAATAAGTCGATGAGTTTGTTTCGCTTTTCTGGATCTTCATCCTTGAGAAATTCCACAGATTCCTCGTACGAAGGAATACGACCTATTGCATTCAGATATGTTCTACGAAGAAACTCCGAGTCAGTAGCTTTTCCGAGTGGCCTAATCTGTTTCCTTCTGAAATCAGCACCTACGAGTCTGTCTATTTTTTTTGATGACTCAATTTGAAATTCAACTGATTGGCTCTTGGAAACAGAACCTGATCGTTGAGCAAGTTGTGAATATGCATCTAGAATAAAAACGCCAGTAAAAAACGCCAAAGCAGTGCTAATCCTTATCCTCTTCATTATTATGTAACTATAGCTTATATTGGCGGTTACCTGCAACCAGAGAATAATGAGCAAAAATAGATTAATGATTTGGTTTTCTTAAATATATATAACCCTATAAAAACAGATACTATCGTCGAATCATCAATTTCAATTAACCTTTTATGAACGGCAACTTCCAACCACCGTCACCTGCGACACGGATATCACGCAATCTAAAGCCAGTTCTGGCTAGGAATAAAAATAATAAAGCAGCGAGGAACAGTTTAATGAAAGGATCAATCTCAAGTCCCTTCATGGCATTGCTTTGGTAATAAGTCAGTGGAGAAAAAATAGCCCAACTTTCAAGGCCCTTAATGGCCTTAGATAAAGTAGTAATGATATAGCCTGCCAAAACAACTATTCCTGATATCATTGCGGCAGACGAACGGGACGGAACACACATGCTCAGCGCCAAGCTGAAACATGCAAAGAACCAAGTCACAACGAAGACTGACAGATACGGAAGCACTAATTGGAACGGAGAAAAATTCATAGACTCTGCCTTAGCAACACCTATCCACAATCCCAACCAACCAAAACCAATAATACATGAAAGACTAACAGTAAAAGCAACGACCCTTCCCCAGAAAAGCTGTCCCCGACTGACCGGATGGGCGAGCACAAAATCAAGTATTCCCCGCTCCTCATCAGCTGCCAAGAGTCCACTCCCCGACACTGATCCATAAATACCAAGAATGACCGGAAGAAATGCAAAATAACGTAACGCTATAAATCCTTGAGGCGTAAAAATTTCTTCAACTTCATCGCCTCCTACGAAACTCTTGACCAGCGGTTTTAAGTTCTCCAGGACCGGTCGTAGTTGTTTCTCATTTTCTGCAACTAAATCATAGAAAGGGATCGTTATAATGCCTAAAAGCATTAGAGGAATTCCCCAGCCTATGATCGCCCATACCGATCTACGAAAAGAATATCTGGTAATAGTATAAAACTTATTCATTGCCTTTTGTTTTCAGCTCATCCTTTTCACAAACTTCTCCATAATAGGAAAGAAACACCTCCTCAAGGTCAGGCCTCCTAGTCTCTATAGACTCTACACGATATTCTGCCAATGCCTTAACGAGCTCATCCATTTCACCATCAACAATTAATTTCAACTCACGACCATCCAAACTTAGCGCGTCCAAGAGAATGCCAGGCAATGCTTCTATTTCATCGATACGTACTACTGTATTTTCTGCAAAAATCACTTTCATCCTCCAGGCCCTCCCAGATAGGAGAGAACTCGTTTCCCCAACTTCAACAATCTGGCCCTCTCTTATAATTGCAACACGGTCAGCAACGGCCTGGACCTCGGCCAAAACGTGCGAAGAAAAGAAAACCGTAGCACCTGAATGACGGGATTCCTTAACCATTTCAAGAACAGTCTGCTGAATTAATGGGTCCAGTCCGCTAGTCGGTTCATCCAGTAAAAGAAGATCAGGACAATGCATAAATGCAGCAATAATACCTACCTTTTGTTTATTTCCTTTTGATAGATTTTTTATTTTTGACCGGACGTTCAGATCCAAGCGCTCAGCAAGTTCCTGAGCTCTTACATGGCAATCCTTTCCTCCTCCACGAAGGTCCCTTAAAAATTCTAGAACCGAATGCACTGAAATGTTCTCATCAAATCTGAGTTCACCAGGCAAGTATCCGCAATGCTCACGCACTGCAACTGGATCAGATTGAGGATTCTTTCCAAGAACACAAACTGTTCCTGCATCAGGACGAATGAGGTCAAGCAAACAACGAATCGCAGTTGTTTTACCGGCACCGTTTGGCCCGAGAAAGCCAAAAACTTCACCTCTATTTACAGTTAAATCTATTTCCTTAAGAGCCAAGAAAGACCCGTAAGACTTTGACAGATTATTTACATATATTGCAAAATCAGACTCGTTCTCGTTCATCAATTAAAAAAAATAGTTCTTGGGTCCACCCAAAGACGAACCGAATTATTAGATGACACTTCATCAATCTTCGGAGCCGTCACTTCGATGACACTAGGATCTTGAAAATGCTCAGGCTTAGTTTCAGGGTGCGGCCAATAAATAAGCCCGGTAACACACTGACTCAAGCCAACAGAAAGACGCACTTCAAAGAAAGAAAAATCCTCGGCCGGGCAATCAGAGTGCCATTTAATATTTTTAAATGTGTAGGTCGGATTGACTGGGTTTGGTTTTAATGGGAAAACTGAAATATTAATCGTGGCCCGATAATACCTATCCAAATTCAAACCATTAATTTCAAATATTGGCCACTGAAGAGCGAGAGTGCCTTCAGGAAAACGAGGGTCTCTGGCACGGCCAGAAGCGACACCATGGCCCTTAACTATTTTCCCAGAAATAATATCCATTGCTTTCAAGATCCGCCAAAAGACTCTGATTTAGCGTAATATCCAAATTCTTTTATTACGGAACATGATTAGGTAACGGCTATATTTAATTTGAAAAGGAATAAGAATTGGCTTCTACAGAATGCACTAATGGTTAAATGAAATCAATTGACTAAATCCTATTTGTGTTTCAGCTGATCTTCCCGAAAATTAATAACATGTCTCAGCATCAAGTCATACTGAATTGGGAGCGTCAAGGCGCTGATTTTACTTATAAGGAATATCCAAGAACGCACACATGGGACTTTGGAAATGGTGAACTCTTAAAAGCATCCGCTGCTCCGGATTTTCTTGGAGACCCGTTACTGGTGGATCCGGAACAGGCATTCGTCGCATCATTATCAAGTTGTCATGCCCTTACCTTTCTTACCCTATGTTCATTACAAAAAATCACTGTAAACTCTTATTCTGACACTGCTATCGGATACTTAGAAAAGGCAGAAGATGGTAAACCATGGATTTCCCGGGTAGAACTCAATCCCATAATAGATTTTGAAGAAAGCGATAAATCTGATCCTGCTACCATAAAAAACATACATCAAAAAGCTCACCTCGAATGCTTCTTGGCACGTTCAGTAAGAACAAAAATAATAATTAATTAAAATAAGCTAAGTCTGCAATCATGGTTAAGCACCCTTGTCCATCGTGCCGTCTTAGTGTTAATCTGGGAATATGAAATTGATCATTTATCTACTCATTTCTGGTTCCTTTTTAAGTTTCTCTGTGCCTTCGCTCCAATCTCAGCCTCTCACCTACGAAGGCAGTTCTGGTATTGGTAAAGGAAAGCATATTGTTTTTATTGCCAGTGATCATGAATATCGGGGTGAAGAAACATGTCCAGCCATTGCCCGTATTCTAGCTCATCGTTACGGTTTCAAGTGCACCGTGCTTTTTGGATTAGATAAGAATGGTCACATCCAACCAGGTTCTTCAAATATTCCTGGCATGAAAGCCTTGGATAATGCGGACATGATGTTTCTATTTCTGAGATTTGTAGCTCCTGATGATGCATCAATGAAGCACTTTATCAGTTACCTTGATCGGGGTGGACCGGTCCTCGGATTGCGCACAACAACGCATGGCTTCAATGGACTCAAGGGCAAAAACAGCAAGTACAATTACAATTCCAGAGACAAGAGTTATGACTGGGGATTTGGACGTCAGATACTGGGCGAGACATGGAGACCAAGTGAAGGCGCAGGACATTATGGAAGAAATCATAAATTCAGCACACGAATGTTCGTGGTACCTGAACAAAAAGATCATCCTGTCATGCGAGGAGTGAAGGACATGCACGCGATGGCTGGAGCATACAGTGCAGTGCCTATTGAAGGATCTGTTATCCTGGGCAAGAACCAAGTCCTTGACTCGATGAAACCGGACGGCAAGCCCATTCCTAACAAACCTCCTAGCCCTTCGATCTGGGTACGTACCTACAAATCTGCTTCTGGCAAGGAGGGGCGTGTTTTTACATCAACACAGGGTGCCTCTGAAGACATCTTAAGTGAAGGTGTTCGACGATGCATTATTAATGGGGTCTTTTGGTGCATGGGCCTGGAATCAAGCATTAAGGCAGACATGGATGTCGCTTTTGTAGGCCCTTATCAACCAACAACATTCAGCTTTGGAGGCGGGCGGAAGAAAGTGAAACCTACTGATCTTACAGGCTTTAAAAGCCCAATTATGCCGATCAAGAAGTAGATACTTCTAATTGTGTAGCAACGCAATGTGCTAGCTTAACTCAAAATTTTTCTTCGTTTAACACCTTAAACTAAATAAAAGGTGAAAATTGGCTGTGAGTTAACATTGGATAACAAGACAAATAAATCCAGATACATGCTCCAAAGTATAACGACTCTCATACTTTTTGTTCTTACGTCATTAATGATGATGGAGACTGATGCATTGAGCATAGATATTCAGAGCAAAGATATTAATTCTTTGAGAGAACGTGACAAAATACGTGCCTCTACACTTTTTAAAGACTACGAAAAACATAAAGGAAATCATAGAAAACGTACCGAAATCATCCGTCAAATGATGGACCTTAGCCGTCCCGTAGCAAAAAAGATGTTTGATATTCTTGACCGTGAAATTCGCAAGAAGTGGCCCCTATATCAGGAAGAATTTACCAATAGTGCTAAACAAACAGGAATTAAAAAAAATACTGTCAATGTCAGGAATGAAATCGCTGCACTCCAAATTAAAGTGCAAAGCCTTAGAAGCATGGGGAAGGGATTGACCAAAGAACAAATAATTCGAATCGGTGATCCGGCATTAAAACGTTTGCAAAAACTCAAGGTAATCGAGATGAGGGAAATATTTGCTGTCAGCTCAATGCTAACTAAGCAACGGCAGGAGATTATTGCCCTCGCAGGGCAACGAGCAATCTGCATCGACCGTTTAGTTTTACGAGAAGATGAAGCTGAAACTTTCGGGCTCAAAGAAATCTCTGAATACGAAAAATTGACCGCTTCCCTGGCACTGGGACCACCCCTAGAACATCTTCAAATACTCAACCTAAACGCGAAAATCAATAGGGCGGCCGTTCCACCAAAAGAAGTCGCAGCAATACAGGACATGAATCAATACAGGATCCTCATTGGATTAAGACCATGTCTCCTAGATCCGAGACTCTGCCTCGCCTCAAGAGAACATTCCAAAGACATGGAAGAAAAAAACTTTTTCTCACACACTTCTCCTATTGAAAGAAAAAAAACCCCCTGGATAAGAGCAAAATTGGCAGGAACCACAGCCAATGCCGAAAACATATTTAAAGGAAATAAAGAGGGCCATGCTGCAAACCGTTCCTGGTGGCATAGTCCTGGTCACCATATAAATATGTTAAGTCCTAGTGCGAAACGCGTAGGAATGGGAGTACAAGGAAAGCACTGGACTCAAATGTTTGGACCTTAATAAGTAACTATCAATAATAGCACTAATTTCGTACTCGCCAAAAACAAGCCACTTATAGTAAAATGTTCATGATGAAACTCTTACACTTATCTTTCTTGTGCTCTCTCTTGTTGAGTGCGAATTCTCTTATAATCCAAGCCCAGACAGACGATTTTGATGATGGGAATGACGATGGTTGGTCCAGGATTAATACTCTGGAAAGTGTTGGCATTGCGGCGGCATGGGGGTTCCCTAACAATAACTCGTACAGCATTGCAATGGAAGCGCACGGCGTTGAAGAGCTCGGTCCACCAAGGGCTGGAAGCTTCAGAGATGAAATCTACTCCGACTTTTATGTTGCAGTGGACATCATCTTTGACCAATCGATCGATCAGAACATGGGCATCCTTGCACGTGTCACCGAGATAGGCCTAGGAACACTGGACGGATACGCTGCAGTATATAATCCAAGGGACTCTGATCCAGGAGGTAAACTTTATATTGCCAACATTACTGACGAGAGCGATACCACTATCGGTGAAGCAGTACCTGGGGTAGAGCTCGGTGAAAATTTGAGAATTGTTTTTAGAGGCAAAGGACCAGAGCTGACTCTGGAACTCTACTCACAGGACGACCTTCTGAACCCAGTAGCAGTTGCCGAAGCCTTTGATGAAAATTATGAATCTGGAGTCGCCGGAGTATTCAGTGCGGCCGATGGAGTAGGCATACCCATTGACGCGACCTTCGATAACTATGTCGCAGCAGAGGAAGAACCTTATCGTTTCGAAATGATTGGTGCCACGATAGAGGGTGATGAAATGACTATTGAATTTTATAGCAAACCGGGAA
>JABSSR010000457.1 GCA_013213965.1 Verrucomicrobiales bacterium
AATCCTTTTTGCAGGCGAAGAATGGGCTTTTCCTAATTTGCGGAGCGACAGGTTCAGGAAAAACCACTACCATCGCATCTCTAAATTTACATCGAGCCCTTCGTAGACGTGAGCATTTTATTACTTTCGAGGATCCGATCGAATATATTTATCCCACTAAGGGAATTCCTTCATTAATTTCACAAAGAGAAATTGGAGAAGATGATGAAGATTTTGCGGAAGCGCTTAGAGGGTCGCTGCGTCA
Organism: Verrucomicrobiales bacterium; assembly: GCA_013213965.1. Classification (GTDB taxonomy): domain Bacteria; phylum Verrucomicrobiota; class Verrucomicrobiia; order Verrucomicrobiales; family DEV007; genus EC70. Next base: position 245 of record JABSSR010000457.1, read on the forward strand.
AGCTCCCGATGTAATAATGGTTGGAGAGATTCGTGATGGGGAGACTGCTGAGATAGCTTTGCAGGCGGCTGAAACTGGTCACGTAGTGGTGGCGACGCTCCACACTTCAAGTGCGGCGCAGACAGTTCAGAGGTTTTTGAAACTAATACCTTCAGAAAGAGTGGAGAGTGCGCAAAGTACTTTAGCTGATATTTTACGTATGATTCTTTGTCAGAGACTAATGTTTGATGAAGAGAAAGGAAAAAGGTTTGCTACTCACGAGATGCTCCTTCAATACGACTCAGTATCTAATCTAATCCGTAGAGGAGAATATAAGAAGTTAGATCAGGAGCTTGAGACGGGCGCTAAGCGAGGGATGTGTAGTTTTGAGACAAGTCTAAGTGATCGTCTGATAGAAGGATGGAGGCCTACATTTAAGGAGCCCACGGGCTTTAGTTCTGAGGAAGTAAATGAATTCCTCCATTATGAAGAAGAAATTGAATTGGAGATGACAAGATGAAACTATCAGATATTACAAACGTACTTAGCTTTGCGGCTTTTAGGCCTGATTCAGATGACAGTTCGTGCATGTGGAGAAAAAGATTTCCAAATAAGCAGACGCTGTTTTTGAATTTTAGTAAGGAAATAGTTAGCTGGAGGAGTGTTAATAAGGATGGTTTTCTTGGAGACGAAAATTCTATTGCTGGTCCTATAAAGGAAGTTGTCGAGGACATGAGCGCAGATTGGATGGATCTAACTGATGGTGGGTGGTGTGCTGTTTCTATTAATCATCGGTTTGTAATCAGTCTTGAAACGAATCTAACGAGAAAGAATGGTGCAAGTGAGCTTATTAGAACTAACCCTAAAGCGGTCTTGGGATCAAAATCTGAGCGAGGCAAAAGATATGCGTTAAAGCATAATGATGAATCTAATTCGAGTATACTTTTAGCTGTAGATGAAGATTATATAAAAGAAATAGAAACTCTTTTTAAAAGTTCTGGGTTAAATATTGGTAGGATTTGCTGTGGAATTTATGGCATGCTTGCTGAATCCCTTGACCAAATTTCTGAAGCTCAAAAAGATTATAAAGAGAATGGGGATGAACCTCTAGGTAACGTTATTTTAGTCACTTGTTGTGAAGGTTCAGTTTGTATTTTGAAGAGTGACCAAGAGAAGTGGACAGAGCTTCGTTCAAGGAACAGCCTGTATACGCAGGAAGACATGGGGCCTCTAAGGAAAATCATGGCGCCTATATTGGAAGATCATGGAGCTAATGCACAGATAGTTCTGAATGCTGACAAAAGTGTTGAAGGTATAAATGAAATGCTTAGTGAGCTCGCTCCTAAAGTTAGAATAAATGATATTAGTGATTCATACGGTTTGTGGGACTTGCTTAAAAATAAATAGAAATGAGTATGATTATCGAACCTTTTCATGACATAAAGACCGAACGGCAAGATATAACGAAACCATTGCCGAGGATTCTTATTTTGGTTCCTGTATTGTTTTGTATTTCTTGTGTGGCAGCAATTGCTCTGAATCTCTTGTTTTTCTTTAAGATAAAAGAATCCGAAACAGCAAAGGTTCAGTGGAAAAGCAAAATTGAAAAGGAGACATCGAGGAAGTCTGAAACTGAGAAGGAGATCGAATTAATCAAGGATGAGGATCGTCGTGCAAAGGATGTATATGATTGGGTGGAGGGATCTAGGCAACTTCAGCCCCTAGCTATTGGAGTGGCCCGGAG
>JABSSR010000458.1 GCA_013213965.1 Verrucomicrobiales bacterium
ATGAAAATGACTGTTTTAATCTTGATAATTAACTGTCTAGATGCTAAATAAATCACTTATCCCACAAAAAATGAAAGCCCATATATTTCTTTTCTTAATTCTATCTTCCTTTACAGCTAACGCAGCTACCACGATCCTTGAAGACGATTGGGATACTACGAATGGGCTTGGCACTGGTAACAACGCAGCCAAGACTAGCTCGATAGCAGACCCTACCGGATCCGGTCGTGGTAATGTTGGTTCAGTCAATATTGGAGATCCGGCTGGTACCAGTCCTTGGGGTGAATTGAGAGCGCCTTGGCCAGGATCCATTGATCTTCCTGCTGGTGCCATTGCCGGTACAGATACGTTTGTGATGCAGGCTGATATTTACATACCTAATGACACCACTTTTGATACTGCTGACGGTCCGGATCGCTTTAACATGATCATTCGTTGGAACGGTATCAATCAACAAAACAACAATAAAAAATGGAACTGGGATTCCCTTGCTGCGGACACTTGGCATACCCTCAGTTTGACTGGGACTATACGTGAGACAGATGCAAATGGTGATCCAACCATTTCCATCGTTCCAATTTTAAGTTTTTACGACAAAACTAATAACGCAGTTCCAGGTGTTGCTGCCTACATTGACAATGTTAGTATTTCAGTAACGACAAGTGCAATTCCTGAGCCCAGCGTGGGTGTCCTTGGCATCCTTGGTTCTCTTCTTTTTCTTAGACGTCGCAGGCGCTAAGTTTAAACTCACAATGAATTTTTAGTTTTTCTCTGCAAAGGAAAAATTGTTAAGAATATATTCACCTAAGAATTGTTAGGCTTTAATTTTATTTTGATATGAAAAAAATATTATCATCTCTGATATTGAGTCTTTTACTTGGCTCATTTTTAAATGCTGAGAGCATCGTTATTCTTGAGGATGATTTTGATACGACTGATGGACTCGGCACGGGAAACAATGCTAGTAAAACCACTACCATTGAAGATCCGACTGATTCGGGTCGCGGCAACGTTGGTTCCGTTAATATTGGAGATCCTTCCGGCACCTCTCCCTGGGGAGAGTTGAGAGCGCCTTGGCCAGGATCGATTGATCTTCCTCCAGAGTCAGTTCCCGGAACCGATACTTTTACAATGAAGGTGGATTTATATATCCCTTCTGACACGACTTTCAATACCGTTGATGCTCCGGATCGCTTTAACATGATCATCCGTTGGAACGGTATCAACCAACAAAACAACAATCAAAAATGGGAATGGGACTCACTAGAAGCAGATACCTGGCATACACTCAGTTTGACTGGAACCATTCGTGAGACAGATGCGGAAGGAAATCCAACCATTTCAGTCATTCCAATCTTAAGTTTTTACGATATGACCAATGACGCTGAGCCGGGAGTGGCTGCTTATGTGGACAATTTTGTTTTGGAGGTTTCCGTGCCTCCAGAGCCTGATGATCCGAACCTGGTCGTGGTATCAGATTTTTCTTTTGGTGATTTAGAACAGGGTCAGGGACCCTATTCTAAGGCTCTGACCATTACCAATGATGGCGAGGATGAGATTCTCGAAGTGACAGGGCTTACGTTCTCGGGTGCAAATAAGGACTCTTTTTCTCTTTCTGCAGACTTACCCCTGAGTCTGGATCCTGGTCAGAGCGTGGACATTGATATTAATTTTGATCCTGACGGTGAACTGGGTCTTTTTGAGGCGGTCCTTGAGATTGCCTCCAATGATGATGACCAGCTCGTGAACCTCAGCGGCAAAGTTGGAGAGGCGAATGTGATTGTTCTCATTGAGGATAACTTCGATAATATCAGGGGGCTTAATGCCGGTAATAATGCCGCTAAGACTACGGTAATCG
>JABSSR010000459.1 GCA_013213965.1 Verrucomicrobiales bacterium
ACGGACTGAACAGATCAAAAGAGAAATTGTAACGACAAATAGAGCACGCATGATGGATTAGTGATTCGTGTTTATCGAAATTTTAATTAGGAGCCAAGCGGTAATTTCAGAACAGCTAAGTTCTGGAGCCAACGCAATCATATATTATTAGATGAAGAGATTGGATTAGAAGAATAACGCGACCCTTATTATTGATGTTTTTAAACTTGGAAGAAATAATAATAATTAGGGATCAATTATGGATTAACATGCATGAATTACCGATGAATAATGAGGAGAATAATAGAATATGGGCAAAATGGCTTATATTAGCGATAAAGATGGATCAATTATCGATCTATGAGAAGCGATCAATTATTGATAAATATGCAGGAATTATGGATCAAGATGCATTTTTATCCATATAAGAAACCACATAATAGAATTGTAGTAATTGCCGGACAATAAATAGCTTTAAATCAGCTCCGGCATTGGCCTCCAACCGTCCACGAGATAATGGGGTCTACCAGTTAAATCGGGAAGAGTGGTGGTGTTTGGGTCAATGCCCATATTGTGATAAAGCGTGGCCATTACTTCGCCCATGTGAACTGGGCGGTCATCTGCTTCCGCTGCTATTTTGTCCGTAGAGCCGATAATTTTTCCTGTCGGCATTCCTCCACCAGCGAGGAGTGCACATGAAACATTGGGCCAGTGATCGCGTCCGGCATTTTTATTGAGTTTGGGCGTTCTTCCAAACTCGCCCCAGGCGCACACAGTCACATCCTTGTCCATTCCTCTCTCATGCAAATCCTCGATAAGCGCACTGAGGCCCTGATCAAAAATCGGAGCATGTTCTTTCATGCCTTTAGTATTATTGGAATGAAAATCCCACCGACCAAAATTAAGGGTAACGCATCGGGCCCCAGCCTCGACTAATCGTCGGGCAATCAGGAAATGTTCATTATTCTTTGGCGCGCCATCACCAACATTCTTTGGATCCCCCTTCCCATAACGTTCCCTGAGCTTGGAATCTTCTTTTTCGATATTAAGAGCATTGGCCAGACGACTCGAAGTGAGCAGGCTGAAAGCTTGTTGCGTAAAACCATCGAGCCCTTCTATCTTGCCGGTTGCATCCAGGTCCCGGCGCATTCGGTCGAACGAGTGGAGAAGATCCTCACGCTGAGAAAGCCTCTTCGTGGTAATTCCATTCAGCACCATATCCTTCATTCCGGGTCCGGAAGGCCTGAACGGGCTGTGCTGAATTCCTAAGTATCCGGGCATTCCTGAAGAACCGTAAGGAGGATGTCCAGCCTTTGGCGCCAGACCAATGAAGGCGGGTGTTCTGGGATCTGCAGGACCCATTAGACGCGATAGCGTTGATCCGACCGAAGGCCATCCTCCGGGAGGCTGTCCTTTAGAGTTGAGAGTTGAGCCTGTCCTTCCCGTGTAGCACATGAAAGAATCATGGCTGCCGTTTGGAGCACCAATGACTGACCGGATAGCAATGCACTTATCCATGATCTTAGCCATTCGGGGCATTAGTTCGCCAATTTGTATTCCGTCAACGTTTGTCGGGATGGCTCCTAAATCTCCACGATATTCTGACGGGGCGTCAGGTTTGGGATCCCACAAATCCTGATGAGGAGGCGCGCCGGCCATATAAATCATAATGAGAGCTTTATGAGAGGGTTTCTCTTTATTTACCGCTTCAGCTTGTAGTAACTGGGGCAGCGAGAGCCCACCCATTCCAATACTACCGATGCTCAGAAAATCACGGCGGGGCATGCCGTCACAAAGCTTACCTTTGGAATTACCGTAAACCTTAAGCATTGTTTAAACTAACATGTTTATAATAGAATAAGTCAATTGATCAAAAATATTTTATTATGACGGGACCCTCAGCAAGTATTGTATTTGGTTCATTTAAAAATATGATTATCAAAAAAGTAATGATTACACAATTTACAAACGTTGATTTGATCAATGTTTATAACAAAATAATCGATTTAAAAAATCATTAAGATGCGACTAGTTTCCATATCCAGCAAGAAAAGAGCATCATGGATGTAAGCTCCACCAGTCCCACCACAATAAATTCGACAGGAATAAAAGCACTGAAAGGTTTTTGGGCTCTTTTCCTGGTCCAGTATCAGGGAGCTTTCAGCGATAACCTTTTTAAGTTTCTGGTAATTTTTTCCAGCATTAACAGTTTAGTCGGTGAACAAGACACTGTAAGGGACTTCCGCTTGTTTCTGATTGTTGCGGTTTTTGCTTTGCCGTTCATCTTTTTTTCAATGGCTGCTGGATGTTTAGCAGACCGTTATTCGAAGGGCAGGGTCATTACATGGACCAAGAGGCTTGAAATTGGAATTATGATTCTGGGAGTCTTTGCTCTTAAATCAGGAGAGTTTAATTACATGTTGGGAGTGATCCTGCTAATGAGCATCCAGAGCGCGATCTTCAGCCCGGCTAAATATGCTTCATTGCCGGAGCTGCTGCCAAATGAAAAATTAAGCTGGGGCAATGGTGTAATTGGCTTAGGCACATTTGGCGGCATCATTGCCGGAGGAACGGTAGCAGGCTTACTATCTTCTTTCTTCAAAGATGATGTGTGGAAGTGCGGATGGCTACTTGTCATCCTTGCAGTGGCCGGAGCCATAGCCTCACGTTGGATCACACGTCACCCGGCAGCTAGCCCTGGCAAACGGATTAAAATTAATTTTATAGGTGACTTAATTCACAATCTTAAGATGGCAGGAAAGAACAGAGTATTAGGGCTGGCCATTATGGGCAGCATTTACTTTTGGTTAGTCGCTGCGCTCTATGAACCCACTTTAGTTGTTTTTGGTAAGGACCTTGAACTGACGGATTTTCAGATCAGCCTAATGCGGGCATGTCTAGCAGTTGGCATTTCGATAGGTAGTGTTTCGGCTGGGTACCTTTCGCAAAACAAGGTGGAGTATGGGTTAATCCCATTGGGCTCATTAGGACTCGCGATTTGTTCGATTGTTTTAGGTTTTTTCGAACTTCATTTTGCTCAAATAAGCTTTTTACTGGTATGCTTAGGTATTTCAGGGGGCTTTTTTAATGTTCCGGTCAGTGCACTCATTCAAAAACTTCCAGATAAAGCGAACAAAGGTTCCGTCATTGCGGCGAATGGTTGGCTCACTGCCTTGGCAATGGGCTTGGCCGCATTGATTTTTTATCTGTTCAAAGTTCAACTCGGAATCGATGCCAAAGCGATGTTTTGGGTCATTGGCTTGACCACTATTGCGGGAACAATTTATGCAGTTTGGCTAGTACCGGATTCGCTGGCGAGGTTCGCTCTATGGGCACTGACCAATACACTTTATCGGGTCAGGGTCCTGGGAAGAAATAACTTACCAGAGAGAGGCGGTGCGCTTCTCGTTTCCAATCATATATCGTTAGCGGATGCACTCTTTGTAATCGCCTCAACGGGACGCCGCATTCGATTCATCATGCACAGGGATCAGTTCAATAAGTGGTGGATCAAGCCCATAGCAAAGATGCTGAGAGTCATTCCTATAGCGTCTGATTTTGGACCGAAAGAACTGTTAAAATCATTGAAAAAAGCCAGCGATTGTCTGAAAGGGGGCGAACTGGTTTGTATATTTGCAGAAGGCCAGATCAGCAGGATCGGTGGACAAACTTTAGCTTTCCAGAAAGGAATGGAACTTATAATGAGAAAGCAGGACGCACCGATAATACCTGTTCATCTGGATAATGTGTGGGGGAGCATTTTCAGTTTTCATCAGAAAAAAGTTTACTGGAAAGTCCCCCGTCAGATACCATACCCTATCACTGTAAGTTACGGAAAATCTATGCCAACTAATTCATCACATACCGAAGTTAGACGAGAAGTAGTAGCGCTGGGGGCCGATGCATGGGCTCAAAGAAAGGGGCGCATTTCAACGATTGGCAGGACCTTTGTCCGGACAGCAAGAAGGGCCAGAACCAGAATGGCTTTTGCTGATAGTACCGGTAAGAAATTAAGTTACATGCGCGCACTTGCAGCAGTGATTGTGTTAATCAAGAGATTACGTAAGGACTGGGACGGGCAACAGAAGGTTGGTATCCTTATCCCGCCCAGTGTCGGTGGAGCGTTGACTAATCTTGCCGGAATACTTATGGGTAAGACCGTAGTTAATTTGAATTATACGCTCTCTGAGGAAGGGATACGGTCCTGCGTTCAACAATGTGATATTAAGTGTGTTATTTCATCTGAGAAGGTCATACGCAAGCTCAAGCTTGATTCTGGAGTTCCTATGCTTGCCCTGGAAGATATTGCAAAGGATCCGAGCTTCATGGAAAAAATGAGTGCTGCCTTCTTGGCATATTTGTGCCCGAGGGGGATTCTATTAAAGAAGCTATCTCAGGGCAATCCACCCTCCTTAGATGATATTGCGACAATCATTTTCAGTAGCGGCAGTACTGGGGAGCCCAAAGGCGCCATGCTCAGTCATTATAATATTGTTTCTAATATGATGCAGTTGAATCAGGCCTATGACTTTAAGCGTGATGACCGGTTCCTTGGTGTTCTACCGTTTTTTCATTCACTGGGGTTCACAGCAACACTGATTGGCCCTGCAGTGATTGGGGTAGGCGCAGCCTATCATCCCTTACCCACTGATACGAGATCCATCGGCAAACTGATCCCACACTACAAATTGACCTTGCTTCTGGCGACACCAACGTTCCTTCAACTTTATCTTCGAGGCATTAAGCCTGAACAAATGCAGAGCATTAATCTGGTAGTTGTGGGTGCTGAAAAATTACCTGAACGTCTGGCTGTTGCCTTTGAAGAAAAGTTTGGTCTCCAACCTCTCGAAGCGTATGGATGCACTGAATGTTCACCCGGCGTAGCTGTTAATACGCCGAGTCTGATTACCGATGATTTGAGTCAAACCGGGAACCGTCCAGGCACTATTGGCCGCGCATTACCGGGGATGAGTATTAAGATTGTGGATCCGGAAACTGAAGAACCTTGCGGTTTTGATGAGCCAGGCTTGATGTGGGTCAGAGGACCCAATATCATGCAGGGTTATCTTGGAAAGGAGAGCCTAACGGCCGAAGTTCTGGTAGATGGTTGGTATAATACTGGTGACATTGCTTCTGTTGATGAAGAGGGCTTCATTACTATCACTGACAGGTTGAGCAGATTCAGCAAGATTGGTGGAGAAATGGTTCCTCACATTAAGATTGAAGAATTGCTGCATAATATTGCTGAATTAACAGAACAGACCTTCGCAGTTACCGGGCTACCTGATGAGAAGAAGGGAGAACGTCTTGTCGTATTACATACCCTCGAACAAGAAAATCTTAAGGAAATTACTGATCAATTTGCAACTGCAGACATTCCCAATTTATGGAAACCCAAAACTGATCAATTTTTCAAAGTGGACGAGCTACCTTATCTAGGCAGTGGTAAATTAGACTTGAAAGCGATCAAGACGATTGCCCTCGAGATTGCAGACAAGTAATTGCTTTTTATATTTAGCTAGGACAAACGAATCATATCTTTGATGGACTGATACCAAAGAAAGAAAAGACCCTTCCATGAATAGCAGAAGGTACCGTTCCCAGCT